>DASZYM010000033.1:0-9225 GCA_035545355.1 Dongiaceae bacterium | reverse complement strand
TGCCCGACGCCGATCAACGACCGCAACGGACAGGCGCTGAAGACGCTGTGCGGCCGCCCGGCGGCGCTGATCAGCTTCCTCGAAGGCATGTGGCCGCGCCGTCCGACCGAGAAGCATTGCCAGGCGCTCGGCGCCGCTCTGGCCGACTTCCACCTGAAGGGCCGCGACTTCGCGATGAAGCGGCCGAACAACCTCTCGGTCGAGGGCTGGCGTAAGCTGATCGCCGATACCGAGGCCCGCGCCGACGAGGTCGAGCCCGGCCTGGGCGCCAAGCTCAAATCCGAGTTCGACTATCTCGCGGCGAACTGGCCGAAGTCGCTCGAGATCGGCGTCATCCATGCCGACCTCTTTCCGGACAACGTGTTCTTCCTGGGCGAGAAGCTCTCCGGCATCATCGACTTCTATTTCGCCTGCACCGACTTTCTCGCCTACGACCTCGCGGTCTGCATCAATGCCTGGTGTTTCCAGCCGGATATGAGCTTCAACGTCACCAAGGCGAAGCTGATGTTCGAGAGCTATCGCAAGCTGCGCCCGATCCCCGAGGCGGAGATGGCGGCGATGCCGATCCTGGCGCGGGGCGCCGCTTTGCGCTTCCTGCTGACGCGGCTCTACGACTGGCTGAACCATCCGCCCGGCGCCTTCGTGAAGCCGAAGGACCCCGTGGAATACATCCGCAAGCTCCGATTCCATCAGGGCGCCCGCACTATCGGCGCCTACGGCCTCGCATGAGCGCGCAGCCGGACCGCCCCTCCGTCGAAATCTTCACCGACGGCGCCTGCAGCGGCAATCCCGGCCCCGGCGGCTGGGGCGCCCTGCTCCGCTACGGCACGGTGGAGAAGGAGCTCTCCGGCGGCGAGGCGCTGACCACCAACAACCGCATGGAGATGATGGCCGCGATCGCCGCACTCGAGGCGCTGAAGCGGCCGGCCAAGGTCCGGCTCCATACCGACAGCCAATACCTGCGAAACGGCATCACCGAATGGCTGCCGGGCTGGAAGCGCCGCGGCTGGAAGACCGCCGACAAGAAGCCGGTGAAGAACGCCGATCTCTGGCAGCGCCTCGAAGCGGCCGAGAAGCCGCATCAGGTCGAGTGGCTGTGGGTCCGCGGCCATGACGGCCATATCGAAAACGAGCGCGTCGACCAACTGGCGCGCTCGGCCATCGTCCGACGGGCCTGATCCCCACCTGCTGACCCGCTTCGGACTCGGGCGGAACGCGGCCGCCATGCTCCGGTTGTTCTCCGGTCATTGCCTGTCCAAAGGTGGCCTTTGTGCGGAAAGCCGGACGCATCGCCTTATGGGTATTGGGCGTCGTCGCGGTCCTGATCGTCGCCGCCGGCGCGGGGATCTACATTCTCGTTCATTCGACCGTGCTGCTGCAGCAGGCCCAGGCCCGCGCGAGCAAGGCCACCGGCCGCGCCGTCACCATCGGGTCGATCGACGTGGATTGGAGCTGGACGCCGCATATCCTGCTGCGCCAGGTCGATCTCGCCAATCCCGACTGGGCGAAGGAACAGCGGATGTTCACGGCCGAGACGGTCGAGTTCTCGATCAAGCCCTGGCCGCTGCTGGGCGGGCATCTGGTCTTCCCCTTCATCCGGATCGATGCGCCGAAAGTCGCGCTGGAGAAGCGCGCCGACGGCACGTCGAACTGGGACTTCAGCCAGAACGCCGTGGCGGCGACGGCGGTCGCGGCCGTCCGGCCGCAGGAGCGCTCCGAAGCGCCGGTGATCGGCCAGATCCAGATCACCAAGGGCAAGATCTCCTACCGCGATGCCGCCCGAAAACTGTCCCTGGACGGCGACATCGATCTCGCCGCCGGCGAGGCCGCGGGCGGCGAGCAGGATGTCAAGTTCGGCGCCAAAGGCACGCTGGAGGACAAGCCGATCCAGCTCGCCTTCGCCGGCGGCTCGATCGCCATGCTGCGCGACAGCACCCAGCCCTACCCGCTGGACATCGAGGTCGATTACGGCAACACCCTGATCACGGTCAAAGGCAAGGTCGGCGATCCTTTCACCTTCGGCAATGCCGATGTGCAGATGCATCTGAAGGGCCAGGACCTCGCCGAACTCTTCCCGGTGCTCGGCATCCCGACGCCGTCGACCCCGCCCTATGATCTCAAGGGCCAGCTCAAGCACGACAAGAATGAATGGCGCCTGGAGAACATGCAGGGCGTCATCGGCAACAGCGACATGTCCGGTCTCGTCGTCATGGAGCAGCGCGAGAAGCGAAACCTGCTGACCGCCAATCTCGTCTCCAAGAGCCTGGATTTCGACGATCTCGGCCCGCTGATCGGCATCCCGCCCAACACCCAGGAGAAGGCCTCGGCGGAGCAGAAGCAGCAGGCGAGCCAGATGAAGCAGGAACAGAACCTGCTGCCCGACAAGCCGATGCAGGTCGAGAAACTGCGCGCCATGGACATGAACGTGACCCTGGATGCCAAGCAGGTGAAGGCGGCACCCTATCTCCCGGTCAAGGCGATCAGCTTCAACGTCAAGGTCGATGACGGCAATGCCCAGGTGACCAAGCTCGACATGGCGGTCGCCGGCGGCTCGATCAGCGGCAAGCTCGGCCTCGACGCCAGCAAGGATCAGCCGGTCGCGACCGCCGATCTCTTCTTGCAGAACCTCGATCTCAAGACCTTCTTCCAGGACTCCAAGTATTTCGGCACCACCGACGGCAAGATCGGCGGCAAGGTGGTGCTGCAGGGCTACGGCCGCGACCTCAACGACGTGCTGGGCAGCGCCGACGGCGCGATCCAGTTCGGCATGACCGGCGGCTCGTTCAGCGAGCTGCTGCTGGCCCTGGCCGATCTCGACATCCAGAACGCGCTCTTCATCTACATCACCAAGGACCACCGCATCCCGGTGCGCTGCGTGGCTGGCGGCTTCACCTTCGCCAAGGGCAACGCGACGTTCTCGCGGACCCTGATCGACACCAAGGAATCGGTGATCTACATCAAGGGCAATGTCGACATGAAATCGCAGACCACCAAGACCGAGCTCGATGCGAAGTCCAAGGTGGTGAGCGTGCTCAACATCCCCGCCCCGATCCTGATCCAGGGCAAGATCCGCTCGCCCGCCTTCTCGCTCGGCAAGGGCTTCCCGCTTCCGGTGCCGCGGATCGGCGATGCCAAGGACGTGCCCTGCGAGCAGATGCTGGAAGACATCTTCAAGCCGAGCTGACGCGTCAGCCGAACTCGGCGATTACATCCATGAAATCGGCGCCGTAGCGCTCCAGCTTGCGCTCGCCGATGCCGGGAATGTCCAGGAAATCGGCGAGCGTCTTCGGCTTGCGGCGCCCGATCTCCGCGAGCGTCGCGTCGTGGAAGATGACGTAGGTCGGCACGTTCTGCGCCGTGGCGAGCTCTCGCCGCCGCGCCCGCAAGGCCTCCCAGAGGCGCGGATCGAGCCCGCCCGGATTCGCCGCGACCACCGTTCCGTCCTTCTTCCGCCGCCGTGTCGTCCGGTCGGGCAGCAGGCGAAGAAACAGCTTGTCCTCGCCTTTCAGGATCGGGCGCGCCGCCTCGGTCATGGTGAGGATGTTGAAGCCCTCGCCTTCGATCTGGATCAGGCCCAGCGCCGTCATCTGCTGCGCCATCGACCGCCAGGCCGGGACCGACAGATCCGCGCCGACGCCGAAGGTCGGCAGCTTGTCGTGGCCGTAATGGACCACCTTCTCGGTCGCGACGCCGCGCAGCACGTCGGTCACATGGGCGATGCCGAAGCGCTGGCCGGTGCGCAGGATCGCCGAAAGCAGCTTGCGCGCCGGCGTGGTCGCGTCGAAGGCCTCCCGCGGCTCGAGGCAGAGATCGCAATTGCCGCAAGGGCCCGAGGCCTCGCCGAAATATTTGAGCAAAGCGACGCGGCGGCAGGTGGTCTCCTCGCAGAAGCGCAGCAGCGCGTCGAGCTTGGTCTGCTCCACCCGCTTCCTCTCCTCGGGCGCGTTGGAATCGGCGATGCGCTTCCGGAGCATCATGATGTCGCCGCGGCCGAAGGCGAGCCAGGCATCGGCCGGCGCGCCGTCGCGCCCGGCACGGCCGGTCTCCTGGTAATAGGCCTCGACGCTGGACGGCAGGTCGAGATGGGCGACGAAGCGGACGTCGGGCTTGTCTATGCCCATGCCGAAGGCGACGGTCGCGACCATCACGATCCCGTCCTCGGTGAGGAACCGGTGCTGGTTCTCGCGGCGCTGCTCGGGCGTCATGCCGGCGTGATACGGCAAGGCGTTGACGCCGTGCAGCGACAGCCAGGTCGCGACCTTCTCGGTCTTGCTGCGCGACTGGCAATAGACGATGCCCGCCTCGCCTGCATGCTCGCGCTCGATGATGGCGAGAAGCTGGCGCTTGGCGTCGATCTTGTCGGCGATCCGGTACTTGATGTTCGGCCGGTCGAAGCTCGCGCGATAGACCTCGGCATCCTGCAGCGCCAGCCGCGCGCGGATCTCGCGCTGGGTATCGTGGTCCGCGGTCGCGGTCAGGGCGATGCGCGGCACGTCCGGGAAGCGCTCATGCAGGATCGAGAGCTGGATGTATTCGGGGCGGAAATCGTGGCCCCATTGCGAGACGCAATGCGCCTCGTCGATGGCGAAGAGCGCGAGCTTCAGGCTGCCGAGCAGATCGAGGAAGCGCGGGTTCACCAAACGTTCGGGCGCCACGTAGAGCAATTTGAGCGCGCCCTGGCGCAATTGCCGCTCGATCTCGCGCATCGCGTCGAGATCGAGGCTGGAATTGAGGAAGGCCGCGGCGACGCCGAACTGCTTCAGCGCCGCGACCTGGTCCTGCATCAGCGCGATCAGCGGCGAGACGACGACGCCGACGCCCTCTCGGAGCATGGCGGGGATCTGGTAGCAGATCGACTTGCCGCCGCCGGTCGGCATCAGCACCAGCGCATCGCCGCCGCCGGCGACATGCGTGATGATCTCCGCCTGGCGTCCGCGGAACTCCTGATGCCCGTAGACCTTGCGCAGGATATCGCGGGCGCGCTCGCTCAACGTCTCACATTTCCCCAAATGGCCCGCGGCGCGCCGATCCGGCCGCGGGCCGATTGCGTGTCAGAGCGCCTTCATCACCGCTTCGGCGCTGGAGACTTCGAACGCGCCGGGCGCTTCGATATTCAGGGTCTTCACCTTGCCGTCGTCGAGCACCATCGCCCAGCGGCTGCTCCGCAGGCCCATGCCGTAGCCGGTGCCGTCCATCGTGAGGCCGGTCGCCTTGGCGAAATCGGCATTGCCGTCGGCCAGCATCAGCACCTTCTCGCCCGCATTCTGCGCCTTGCCCCAGGCGTCCATCACGAAGGCGTCGTTGACCGAGAGACAGGCGACCAGATCGACGCCCTTCTTCTTCAGCTCGTCGTAATGGTTGACGAAGCCCGGCAGATGCTTGGCCGAGCAGGTCGGCGTGAAGGCACCGGGCAGGCCGAACAGCACCGCCTTCTTGCCTTTGAACAGCTCGTCGGTCGTGGCCGTCTGCATGCCGTCCTTGTTCATGTATTTGAGCGAGACCGTGGGGAGCTTGTCGCCGACCTTGATGGTCATCGGATCGTCCTTTCGAAATGCAGCGGGAAAAAGGAGTGCAAATCTAGGCTGTGCGGGATGCACTGCCAAGCGCCGTAAAACACCAGGCGGCGCGTGGGTTTAGCTGCCGGAGGCCTGCTTCAGAGCGGCGAGAACGGCATCGCCGGTCAGCAGTTCCGGCAAAGCGATGCCGTTCGGCGCCTTCGGGCCGTAGACCACGTTGAGCGGGATGCCGTAGCGGTCGAACTTGGTGAGATAGGCGGTGATCGCCGGATCGGGCCGGGTCCAATCGGCGACCATCGGTATGGTGCCCGGACCGTCGAGCGCGGTGCTGACCGGCGGGCGGTCGATCACCAGGGTCTTGTTCGCCTTGCAGGTCAGGCACCAATCGGCGGTCACGTCGACGAAGACCGTTTTGCCCGAGGCGACCAGGCCCGGGATCGACGCCTCGTTGAAGCTCTGCCAGGCAACCGTCTCCTGCCCCGTGGACGGACGGCTGAGCAGGCCGGTTTGGCCCGCCAGGATCCAGACCAGCCAGACCGCCGTCGCCGCCATGCTGATGCCGAGCAGCTTCTTCAGCCAGAGCATCCAGCGTCCCGGGCGCGGCAATCGCGTCGCAAGCCCCGGCACCGCGGCGACCGCGAGGTAGGGCAAGGCGAGACCCAGCGCCATCGCCAGGAAGATCGCAAAGATCTGCCCCGCGCCGCGCGACAAGGCAAAGCCGATCGCGGTGCCGACGAAAGGCGCCGAACACGGCGTGGCCAGGATGGTGGCGAAGATCCCGGTCAGGAACGCGCCCAGCATCTTGTGCCGCGCCGCGCGCCGATCGGCCGCGAGCGCCAGATCGCCGGCCAATGCCGGCAGCGGCACCTCGAACCAGCCCCAGAGATTGGCGGCGAAGACCAGGCAGAGCGCCGCCAGCACCGCGAGGAAGACCGGCTGCTGGAACTGGATGCCCCAGCCGATCGCATGGCCCGCGAGCTTCAGGCCGCTCAGCGATGCCGCGAGCACCAGGAAGGCCGCGGCAATCCCCGCCGCAGTCGCAAGGAAGCTCAAACGCACATGGCGCGCTTCGCCGCCGCCATGGCCGAGCACCGAGGTCAGCTTCAGCACCAGCACCGGCAGCACGCAGGGCATCACGTTCAGGATGAGTCCCCCGAGCACTGCAATGCCGAGCATCACCGCCAGCGATACCGGCGCGGAGGACGGCGCATCGGCCGGAGCCGGCGACGCCTGGGCCGTCAGCAGCGGCCCCGGTGAGAGGTCTGCGATCGTCAGGTGCTGTTCGAGGCCACGCTCGCCGTCGGTGAAGGTCAGCGTGATGTCGCCTTTGGGCGGCAGCGTCGAATCCTTCGACTGCGAAACAGGCACGGTAATCGTGGCGATATGACCATTATCGGCCAGCGCCACGCTCGGCTTGTCGAAGACAAGGCTTGCGGGACCTTCGACGATCACATCGGGCTCGGCGAAGCTCTCCGCGGCGCTGGTCGCCTTCACGACGAGCTTCTGACCGGCGCCCATCGCCACGCTATCGAGCGTCAGGCCCGCGGCGCGGCCATCGCCGGGCACCATCGCCTGGAAGCGGTTGAGCAGCGGCGCGGTGTCGCTCGGCGCCGCTCCGCCCGCGGCGATGTCGAGCGCGAGATCGGCCTCGTAGGGAATACAGACATCGGCGCAGACCAGATAGCGCAGATGCGCCCGCAGCTTGACGGGCGCGCCGGGATTGGCCGGCGTCACCGCGATCGGATAAACGACTTCGTCCTTGTAGCCGAAGGTCTCGAGACCGAAGAGCGAGAAGCGGTGCGGAGTCGGATAGGCCATCTCGGCCTTGGCCACATTCTCCGAGCCGTCGAAGCTGAGCATCGGCGGAAAGCCCGCATCTCCCGGCGAGCGCCAATAGGTCTTCCAGCCGGGCTTCAGCGTGATGTCGAGGCCGGCGGGGATCCGATCGAGGGTGCCGACGCCGGCGACCGCGCTCACCAGACGCGCGGCGCTCTGCGAGGTCGCGACGGTGTTGCCCGCACCCGAATCGGCGCGCGCCGTGCTTGCGGCGATTCCAAGAATCAGGATCGCGCAGAGACGGACACACCAATCGATCAAACTGTTGCAGTTCTTGGGGTTAGGCTGCGGTCGCACCCTTGATACCGCATTCATGATTTGCCAACTTTCGAGGGCGATTATAGGCTTTCCGCCAAGTGCTTAAGGTCACGAAGCCGTGGCCGGAACTGGATCAAGTGTCGCAGGTTGAAATCGAGGCTATGGGCAAAAGCGTTTCGCATCAAGGCTTTATGACCGGTCAGCTCCTGGTTGCCATGCCACAGATGCGCGATGCGCGATTCACCCGCTCGGTGATCTATATCTGTGCGCATACTGGCGATGGTGCGATGGGCCTGGTGGTCAACCGGCTGGTCGGCTCCCTCACCTTTCCCGACCTCTTGCAGCAGCTCAACATCGACGCCCACGGCAAGGGCGAGCATATCCGCATCCGCAGCGGCGGGCCGGTCGAGACCGGACGCGGCTTCGTGCTGCACAGCACGGACTATGTCGATGACGCGACGCTGCGCGTCGGCGACACGGTCGGTCTGACGGCGACGATCGACATCCTGAAGGACATCGCCGCCGGATCGGGCCCGCGGCGCAGCATCCTGGCGCTCGGCTATGCCGGCTGGGGTCCGGGGCAACTCGATGCCGAGCTCACGGCCAATGCCTGGCTGACCGTCCCGGCCGATGAAGAGCTGCTTTTCGACGATGCGCTCAACGATAAGTGGGAACGCTCGCTGCACAAAATCGGCGTCGACTCCGCTTTCCTCACCGGCGATGCCGGCCACGCCTGAGTCCACCACGCGCTTCGCGGGTATTAACCTTCTGTAAACCTGTCGCGGTTCCCATGTCGGAACCGTAAATTCGGATTCGGCGTTGCAATCCATCGCCGCCGAATCTCGGCAATGACAGTTCGCAGCCGCAGCAGATGAATTGGCATCGCAAGCGCAAGATCATCACGAGCCTGTTCCTGAGTGGCGTCGCGCTGCTGATCGTGCTTGCCGTCGCCTCGGTCTATGTCGACAACCGCTCCATCCGGCTCAACGACGCGCTGTCCGAGATCCGCGGCCGGGTCGCCAAGTCCACCGACCTGCTGGTGGGGCTGATCGACATCGAGACCGGCTTGCGCGGCTATCTCATCGCCGGGGATCCGGCCTATCTCGAGCCCTTCTATCGGGGCCGCGACGTGGTCACCAGCATCCATTCGGACCTGCCCGAAATCGACCACTGGACCGCGCCGGGCAATTCCGACGAGGCGCTCGGCAGCCTGATGGCGAAGCGCCGCGATCTGTTCGACCATGCGATCGCAACCGCGCGGACCAAGGGGCTCGACGCCGCCCAGGATGAGCTTCGCGACAGCGAGGCCAAGCCGCTGATGGATGCCATGCGCCGGGTGATCGGCGCACAGCTTCTGGCCTACGAGGAACAATCCAACGCCCTGCAGAAGCAGGCGGACACGTTGGCCGATCTGCATTCGGTCACCGTGATCCTGGCGCTCGGCCTATCCCTCGCCTTCCTGGCCGCGCAATTCCTGATGTTCCGCGGCGAGATCGCCCATCGCGGCGAGATGGAGCAGACGCTCTGGCAGCGCAACGAGGAGCGGCGGCAGATCGCCGACCTCTCGTCGGCGCTCCAGCTCTCGGATTCGCGCCGGGAGGCCTACGGCGTGATC
>DASZYM010000032.1:0-3546 GCA_035545355.1 Dongiaceae bacterium | reverse complement strand
GATCTGGTGCATGGGCGGTGACTGGCATCCGGAGGCGACGCGCCCCGGTCTCGACGCCATCGCCCATGGTATCCGATCGCAGGGGGTCAAGAACCTCTTCACCGCGCACCCGCATCCGGAATATTCGCCGATCGACTCTTTCCCGGGCGCCGATTGGCTCGACGTCAACATCACCTATACCTACGGCACGGTGCATCGCTCGCTCATTGACGATTGGAAGCGGGATCCCGCCTGGCCGTTCTTCCTCCTGGAATCGACCTATGAGGGCGAGCACAATGCCAGCCGGCAACAAATCCGCCGCCAGGCCTATTGGTCGGTGCTTTGCGGCGGCAACGGCCATGTCTTCGGCAATCATCCGATCTGGCTGCTCTGGAACGGCTGGCAGGAGGCGATGGACCTGCCGGGCTCGATCGCCATGGCGCGTTGGGGCGATTATTTCCGCGGCCTGCCCTGGAGCGAGCTCGTGCCCGATCTCGATCGTGTCTTCGTCACCGGCGGGCTCGGTGAGGCGCGTGGCCTCGACCGCGTGACCGCGGCGGTGACCGGCGATCGCCGGCTGGGCGCCGCCTACCTGCCGGTGCGCCGCCCGGTCGAGATCGATCTCGGTGCGCTGAAGGGCCCGCGCCTGGCGCTTGAATGGTTCGAGCCCGCCACCGGACGACGCGCCTCGGGCGGCGTGCTCGATGCCAAGGGGACGATCCTGCTGGCGCCGCCTTTCGACGAAGACGCCATGCTGACGCTGACCTCATGCTAGATCGAAGCTTGCCCGCCATCGACCACCAGCATCGTGCCGATGCAATAGCTCGCCTCGTCGGAGGCGAGCCAGAGGATGGCGGACGCGCATTCCTCGGCGGTGCCGGTGCGGCCGATCGGGATCTGGTTGCTCCAATAGGCGAGCTCCTTGGGGTCCTTCATGACCGGCGCGTTCATCGGCGTGTCGATGAAGCCGGGCACCACCATGTTGACCCGGATGTTGAGCCGCGCATAGTCGATCGCCATCACCTTCATCATGGCGTGGATGCCGCCTTTGCTGGCGCTGTAGGCGGGCTCGTTGGTCGCCATGCCGAGCGTCGCGACATTGGAGCCGAGGCAGACGATCGCGCCGCCGCCGGCTTGCAGCAGATGCCGTGCGCCATGCTTGCAGGTCAGGAACTGGCCGGTGAGGTTGGTGGTGATGAGCTTGTTCCAGACCGCGACATCCAGGCGATCGACGCGGTCGTCCTGGCCCAGCAGCTCGATCCCGGCATTCGAGACGACGATGTCGAGGCCGCTCCATTGCGCGGCCGCGCGGTCGATGGCCTGCGCGATCTCGTGCTCCACCGAGCCGTCGGCCGGCAGCACGATCGCTTCTCCGCCGGCTCTGCCGATCCCCGCCGCGACCGCTTCGAGCGGCTCGCGGCGGCGCGCGATCAGCGCCACACGTGCGCCCTCGGCGGCGAGCCGCAGCGCGGTCGCCCGGCCGATGCCGGCGCTGGCGCCGGTGACGATCGCACGCTTGCCCTTGAATCGATCGGGATGAATCTTCGTCGTCATGTCGGCCTCGCTCGTGCTGCGGGAGTGTCAGCATGAACGACGCGCGGCCAAGAGTCCAAGTCGATCGCGCGATCGCGCTTTATGGAACGGCGCAAGCGCCGCCCGAACGCATCGCGCTCGAAGCCGGACCGATCTCGATGACCTTGGAGAACGGCGCACTGCGCTGGATCCGCCTCGGCGATACCGAGGTGATCCGCGGCATCGCCTTCCTGGTGCGCGACCGCAACTGGGGCACGCCGGTGCCGGAGATCTCCGATCTCGATGTCGCGCGCGGCGACGACGGCTTTCGCGTCACCTTCAAGGCGCTCTGCCGGACCGAGGACGGCACGCTGCCCTGGTCGGCGGAGATCGTCGCATCCGTGCGGGACGGTCTGTCCTTCACCGCCAGCGCGACGCCGCCGGCGGATTTCGTCACCAATCGCACCGGCTTCGTGATCCTGCATCCGCTGGACGGCGTCGCCGGTGCTCCGGTCGAGGTCACGCATACCGATGGCACCCGGCGCCGCGCGCGCTTTCCGGCATTGGTCGACCCGGAGCAGTGCTTCTTCGATATCCGCGCGCTCTCCCATGAGGCGGTGCCCGGCATCTGGGCGACCTGCGGCATGGAGGGCGATACCTGGGAGATGGAGGATCATCGCAACTGGCTCGATGCCTCCTTCAAGACCTATGTGCGTCCCCTGGCTTTGCCGCATCCCTATGTCATCCCCGCCGGCAGCACGGTGACGCAGCGCGTCACGCTGAGCTTCGCCGGCACGCTGCCGAAGCCGCACATCCGATCGACGCCGATGCTGGCCGAGATCGCGCTCGGCGATGCGCTGCCGGTATTGATGCCGAAGATTGGCCTGCGCGTGCCCGCGCAGGAATTGGCCGAGGCCCGGGCTTCCGTCGCCGTGCTGAAGCCGATCGGTGCGCAGCTCGTGAACGGGCGGATCGATCCACGCCAGGGCCATGGCGAAAACGAGATCCGCGCCTTCGCGGATATCGCGGCGGCGATCGGTGCCGCGCTGATGCTGGAATATGTGGCGCCCTGCCGCGCCGATCCGGTCGAAGAGCTGACGGCGTTCGCGGCGGCGCTGCGCCGGTCGGGCGCGCGGCCCGAATCCGTCGCCGTCGCGCCGGCGGAAGACCGCATCCGCGGCGAGCCCGGTGCGCCGCCTCCGCCGTTGGCGCTGCTCGGCGCCGTCTATCGCGCGGCGCGCGCAAAGCTGCCGGACACGGTGATCGGCGGCGGGACCTTCGCCTTTTTCACCGAGCTCAATCGCAATTGGCCGCCGCTCGGCCTCATGGATTACGTCACGCATATGGTGTCGAGCGTCGTCCATGCGGCGGACGACCGATCGATGATGGAGAACCTCGAATCTTTCCGGCATATCCGCGCGACGGTGCAGGCCTTCGCCGGAGCGACACCGCATCGGATCGTCACCATGAATATTGGCCTCGACGTCGGTCCGGGCGATCCGGCGCCCAATCCCGAGAATCTGCGCGTGCCGATGGCGCGCCGGGATCCGCGGCAGCGTGGCTTGTTCGGCGCCGCCTGGACCCTGGGCGCGATGGCGGAGCTCGCGCCGGGCGGTATCGATGCCGTGACCTTGGGCGCGCTTGCCGGCGACTTCGCGCTCGCGGAGGGAACCTCGTTCCGTCCGATCTATCACGTGGTGGCCGGCATGGCCGCGGCGGCGGGGAAGCGGGTGGTCCCCGTGGAAGGCCTTGCGCCGAGGCGGATCGCCGGCCTCGCTCATGAGACGCCGGATGGCGCCCGGCTCTGGCTCGCCAACCTGACCGCCGAGAAGCAGACGGTCGCGCTGCCCAAAGCGGCGGCGCGCAAGGCGGTGCTGGACGAGACGAGCTTTGCCGCCGCCGCCGGCGATCCGGAATTTCTGCGCCGGGCCGCCCTGCCGGCGGGACGGAGTCTAGAGATCGGCGCCTATGGCGTGGTTTGCATCGAAAGCGGGAGATGACGATGGCGGAATCCAAAGGGCTCGGCCCGAATGCGAAGTTCATCGGGGTCAAGGG
>DASZYM010000031.1:0-27479 GCA_035545355.1 Dongiaceae bacterium | reverse complement strand
GGACCCGCCTGGTATTCCTCGGTCGCCCGTGGATGGATCCCGGCCGTTACGACCTGGTCGTGACGACGCCGCAATACCGGGTTCCGCCAGGCCCGAATGTCATGGAGATCGACTTCCCGCTGCATCGCGTGAGCGCGGAGGCGGTGGCGCGGGAAGCCGAGCGCTGGGCGCCGCGTCTTGCGCATCTGCCGCGGCCCTGGTTCGCGGTCTTCATCGGCGCCGGCATCAACCGCTACACCTTGGACGACAGGGCGGCCAAGCGCATCGCGCTCGAAGCCGGGGCGCTCGCCGCCGCGGGCGGCGGGTCGCTGCTGATCTGCGGCAGCTACCGCACGCCGCCGCGCGCGCTGCAGGTGATCCGCGAGAACCTGCCGGTCCCCGCATGGATCTTCGACTGGCATCGGAGCGAGGGCGATAATCCCTATCTCGCCTTCCTCGGCCTGGCCGACGGCATCGTCGTGACCGGCGACAGCATGACCATGCTCGCGGAAGCCTGCACGACCGGGAAGCCGGTCTACATCTTCGATCTCGGCGAGGGGCGTTTCGCGATGCGGGAGACGCCGCCGCAGCATCCGCCGATCGCGATCGCGCATCCCTGGCTGATGAGCGCGCTGCGCGCCCGCGCGATGCACCTCAAGGTCTGCGTCACCAACAGCATCATTCCAAAGCGGCTGCACCGCGACACCCGCCCGATCCACCGCAAGCTGATCGCGTCGGGCCGCGCGGTCTGGCTCGGCGATGATTTTCCGGCGGAACGCAGCGCGCCGCCGGGCAACGACGTCGCCGCGGTGGCGGCGCGGGTCCGGCGCTTGATGGGCCTTGAGCCGGGGCGCTAAGCCGCCAGCGGATCGGCTTGCAGCGGCGCGGTCCGCCGCAGCAGGTCGAGCGCGTCGTGGCGGATGTAGTCGCGCTTCATCTGATCGCGCAGCAGCTCCTCGGTCACGACGCCCTTGTCCAGGCACTCGCGGAGCAGCCCGAAGAAGAAGCGCTCCTGGTTCGGATCCGGGTGCGGCTGGTAATGGCCGAGCAGGCCGTAGTTCCCGAACAGCTTGCGCCGCGCCGCCATCAGCCAGACCCAGGGCCGGAAGTACTTCACGGTATCGACCGGATAGAAGTCGACCCTGAGCCCGGTCTTCCAGGGCTGGGTCCGCCGCCGGGTGTTGTGGATCAGCTTGGTCGCCGGCGTCAGGCGGTCGAAATCGTTCCACTGCTCCTCGAACAGCCCGACACTGCCCTCGGGTTCCAGCGCGAGCCCGGTCCAGGCGATGTAATCGCGCTTGAAGTCGAACATTTCGTTGAACTGCTTCTCCACCTGCCAGTGCGTGAGCTTGGCGCAGTCCAGCAGCATCACGCTGGTCGCGTATTTCTTGCGCTCGCCGTGGTGCCGGCACAGGACCGCCTTGCCGTTCATGTCGCGGCCCATCAGCTCCATCACGTCGCCGACCGCGAACACGTCCGGGTCGATCACGACCGCGCGGCCCTGATAGCCCATCAGCTCGGGCGGCATGAACCGGAGCGGCGTGAAGGATTGCAGGTCCTCGTTGTGCCACGGGCGCTTGACGCCCTCGCGCAGGTAGATCCGGCCCTCCATGCGGCGGAAGAAGGGATGATCCTCCTGGTGCATGATCTCGACGTCGAAGGCGTCGGGCTGCTTCGAGTTGCGCTTCAGCGAATAGGCGGAGACCAGCGCGCCGACGAGCTGCTTTTCATTGGACTGGATGAAGACGCAGGGTCTGCGCGGCATCGTCACGGTATTGCTCATGCTGTCGCCCCAAGCTTCGCCTCGGAATCCCGTGCCGCGGCCTCGTAGCCGAAGACCGGATCGAGATTGCCGCGGATGTAAGATTCGATCTGCCGTACCTGCTCGTCGTCGAAATAGTCGCGGTAGCCGCCGACCTTGGCGCGGCGGACCTTGAAGGAATCCGGATTGTCCGCCTGGCCGGGGGCGAGGCGCTTGGTGTTCTTGGAGAACGCCTTGCGCGCCTCGAGCGCCTTCAGGTTCTCGAACGAGGCGAACTCGACCGCGCCGGCGACCTCGGCTTCCGTCGGCTCGTGTCCCATCCAGCGCAGCATCCGGTCGAGCTCGCGCTTGGCGTCGCGGCGCATGTCCTCGTAGCGGACCATCAGACGCTTTTCGATGTTCGGGAACTCTTCCGCCCATTCGTTCAGGAAACGCACCACGTCGCGCAGCCCCGACTCGTGCATCATGAAATCGAAGACCGAGATCTCGGCGCCATGCGGCGGGTAGCGGTTCAACTGCTTCTTATGCGCCGGCATGCGGTAGCGCCATTGGAAATAGAGCGAGACCGCGACGTCGGCCGGATGCCGCACCAGCAGCAGCGTCGGCTTGCGATAGAACGCGGTCTTGCGCCCGCCCGACCGGGTGTAGTCCCGGATGTAATTGTCGTGGGTGAACTGGATGGTGGGGATCGCCCGGTTCTGCGTGTGCAGGTTGTCGAAGCTGAACAGCGAATATTCCGGCAGCCCGAAGCGGCGCTGGAAGTAGCTGGAGAGCATGACGTTGAGCCAGGTGCGGCCGCTCTTGCCATACGAGACCACGGCGAAGTCGGACCGGCGCAGCTTGCGGGTATCCTCGAGCCCGCGCGCCCAGCGTTCCGCGACGCGCATCCGCGGCGAGGGCGCCATGGTGGCGGCCAGCTCGACGGCCTTGCGCATCAGATGGTCCAGCGATACGTCGCTCACGATCTCTCCTGTCGGCTGACCCCGGCGCCGGCACCCGCGCGATCGCGGCGCTTTCGCGGGCGCCGCACGCGAATCTTCACCACGGCCGGAGGGCTTGGCAAGGCGATATTGCCGCATGCATCGCTTGGTCGCGCGAGGCCGGCGAAACACGTTGATTCCGGCGGCGCGGCAATCAAATATGCGGGCCGTCGCGTCCTGCTCTCAGGACCTCTCGCAACAACCGGATCGCCTCGGCGACATTCCACGGCATGCGCATCTCCAGCTGGAACGACCTGGGCCTCGCCCGGATGGACGACGAGATCGCCGGCGCTTTCATGCCGCTGGTGCATCGCGAGGCCGCGCGGGGCGACCGCGACTGGTCCGAGCATATCTGGAAGCGGCGGCGCCGGATGCTGCGCTGGTTCGCCAAGCGCCAGCTCGGCCGCGTGCCGAAGAGCGAGCGGGACGTCGCGGCGATCCGGGGCGAATACGAAACGGTGTGGGACCGGGGCTTCGAGCGCTATCAGCTCCATCCCGACGTGCATGCCAAGCCGTGGATCTGGCGCCATCGCCGCTACTGGGCGAACAGCGTCGGCGCGACCCGCTTCCGCCAGGCGATCCTGTCGCGGATCGTCGAGCGCGTGCGGCCGAAGCGCGTGCTGGAGGTCGGCTGCGGCAACGGCGTGAACCTGATGCTGCTTGCCTGCCGCTTTCCGGAGATCGAGTTCACCGGGCTCGAGCTGACCTCGGCCGGTCACGAGGCCGCGCTGGATTTCCAGCGCCGGAACCCGGTCCTGCCGGAGCCGATGCAGGCCTTCGCCCCGCTGCCGCTGGCCGACCCGGGGGCGTTCCATCGCATCCGCTTCGTCCAGGGCAGCGCCGCGGAGCTGCCGTTTCCGGACGCCGCCTTCGACCTGACGATGACCGTGCTGGCCCTGGAGCAGATGGAGCGGATCCGCGACCAGGCGCTCTCGGAGATCGCGCGGGTGAGCGCGGGGCATGCCTTTCTGCTGGAGCCGTTCCGGGAGTTCAACAGCAGCGGCTGGCTGCTGTTCAACCGGATCAAGCGCGACTATTTCGCCGGCCGGATCGGCGACCTGCCGCGCTATGGGCTGCAGCCGGAATTCGCGGTCAACGACTATCCCCAGGAGGCTTTCCTCCGGACCTGCGCGGTTCTCTGTCGCAAGCAAGGTGCTGTGTCCCGGACCTAATGCGCGGTGAGGGCGACCAGCCGGTCGACCACGCCCGGAAGCTCGTCCGGCGGAGGAACGGGGGCGTCGGGAAACGGCTGGCCGAACCAGACGGCATGCCCGTCGGCGACGAGGCGCCGGGGAATCGCGCTCAGGTCGCGGTGATGCCGAAACGCTCCGAGCCGGTCGAGCGCGCGGCCGAGCCGCTGCTCCCAGCGCCGGGCGAAGCTTCCGGGTAGAATCCGCGAGCCGAGCGCACCCTCCGCCAGGGCCGAGAGCGGCCCCGCGGTCAGCCAGGACGAGGGCGGCAGGGAATAGATGGCCAGCTTCCGGCCGAGCCGCGCGATCTCCATCTGCATCGACAGGCTGTCGCTGGTCGCCACGAACAGATCGGCGAGGCCCAGCAGCGCGCGATAAGGATTGCGCCCGCCATCCGGCTGCCATTCGTGCAACACGGCGCCCGGTCCCAGCTCGCGCCGCAGCGCCGCCACCGCATGGGGCGGGGTGCGCCGGCTGGTCGTGACAAACAGCGTGCCCTGCAGCTTCCGGCCGAGCGACGCGAGATCGCGGGCGAGGCGGATCGACGTCGCCTTGTCGAAGCGCACTTCCTTCGTGAGGCCGCCGATCATGACGGCGATCAGCGGCCGCGGCAGGGATGCGAGCTCGCTCTGCCACGCCGCCGCCTCGGCCGCGATCGCGGCGCGGTCGATGCGCTGAAGCGGATACACGATCCGCAGCATGTTGGGCCGGAGCGGATAGCGGTATTGATCGGAGACGACGGCGAGGTCGAACCGGTCGGCCTGGCCTTTGGGCGGGCCGATCAGGGCGATCCGGGTCCGGCCGCCGGAACGCTCCTTGATCCAGAGCGCGACCATCGACATGCGCCGGCCGACGGCGATCACCAGGTCCGGCCAGGGCGGCTCGATCGCGTCGGATCGTTCCCGGTCGACATGGTGCAAGGAGGGCACGACCGTGGGCTTGCCGAGCGCGTATCGCGCGCGGACCACGACACGCCTGGTCTCGCATGGCCAAGGCAGCGAATCCGCGATGGCCATGATCTGCATGTTGTCGCCGGCCTTCTCGGAGAGGATCAGCCAGACGCGCGGTGCCGGCGCGGACGCGACGGCCGAGCCCTGCGCCTCGGTGGCGGATTCCACAGGCGGCGGCTCGACGGTCAGGGCGCTGTCCGACCGATCCGCCGTCATGCCGGGCGTCCGACCTCGGCCTGGCTGCCGGGCGTGACCTTGGAGACGGTGCGGGCCGTGGTCGCCGCGGGTCGCGCGCTTGGGACCGCCTGTCGGGGCCGTTCGGTCTGGAAGAGGCCGCGAACACGCTGAACCGCGCGCTGCAAATCTTCGAACGGCAACGGGTGAACCACGCCGGTGCCGGTCTCTCCCGCATGGCCGCCCGCCCAGGCATTGAGCACGTCACCGAGCCACTGGACGCGGCCGGACGCCACGAGCTGATCCTGAATCTTGCGGATGTCCCGGCTGCGGTTGAAGCGCCAGGCCGGCAGGCTGATCGCGAGGCCGTAGTGCAGCATCAGCAATCCCTGGTCCTTGAGCTGGGACCACCGCCACCACTGGTGGATCCTCGGATCGGCCGAACGCGGGCCGTGCATCGCCGCCGGTCCGCCGCCGAACTCGAACATATAGACCGGGCGCCCGGTGTCACAGGCCTCCATCAGCATGGACATGCTGTCGCCGGTCACGATGACCGAGTCGGCGAGGGCCAGGAAGCCGAGATGCGGGTTGTCCGCGTCGTCCGGCCGGAACCGGTAGAACAGGCAGGGCACGTCGATCGCTTCTTCCAACGCCCGGCACGCCGCCTTGCCGGTCCGGGCGCTCGTGCTCACCAGCAGCGAAGCGCCCATCATCCGGGCCAGGGCGCTCGCCTCGCGGCCGAGGCGCCGCGCGGTCTCGCGGCTGAAGACATAGGGCCCGCTGGATCCGCCGACCATGACGGCGAGATAGGGGCCGCGCAGGTTGCCGACGCGCGGCATCCATTCCGCGCGCGATTGCGCCAGCCGCTCCGGGGTCGCGACATGCAGCGGGAAGGTGTTGTGCAGGACGTTGCGGTGGACCGGCAGCGAGAACTGCGCGGTCGTGATGATGCAGTCCAGCTCATCCGGCGGCGTCCAATTCCGCCCGCCGATGACGACGATCCGCGTCCGCCCGCCGGATTTCTTCCGGATCCATTTCGCCGGGGTCTCGTTCTGCCGACCGGCGAGAATGATCAGGTCGGGCCAGGGCGGCGTCATCGGGCTGGAGCGGCGCCGGTTGAGCCCGACCAGAGTCGCCATGCCCGCGACGGCGAAGAACAGCTCATACCAGTGAAACTTCGTCTTCTTGACGATGAAGGGCCAGCCGAGCGCTTCGGCCAAAGCGAGGCTCTGAGCATGGTCGCCCCAGCGATGGCATTTCAGCACCCACACGCTGGGCAGCGTCGCCGCGGAGCGCTCGGCCGCAACCTCGTGGGATCGAATGGCAGCCGGCAGCGGGCTGCCGCCGGCGGGCCTGCGGCGGGCACTATCCTCGTCGCCGCCCTTGGGGCCGCGCCGGTCTTCCTCGCGCTCCGCAGCGGCCGCGCCGCGGCAGAGCCAGTTGGTCAAGGTGATGACGCAGACCGAGAGCAGGATGCCGGCCGGCAGGTCCGCCAGGTAGTGCCAGCGCGCAACGACCGATTCGAGAACGATCCAGGCCAAGGCGAGGATCGTGATCGGCGCTACCCAGAGCCGCCCGCGGATTGCGTAATAGACGATGATCAGCGTCGCGCCGACGTGAATCGAGGGCATCGCCGCGAGCGGATCGGCGAAATGCGCGCCGCCATTCTGCGCGATCCAGGCGATGCCGCCCTCCTGCACGTGTCGAAAGACGTCGTACATCTTGAGCTGCGCCGCGGTCGCGAGCGCATTCGGCCCGTGCTCGAAGATGAAGGGCCCCACCGCCGGCGCGATCAGGTAGCTGAACGGCCCGATCATCTCGATCAGCATCAGGGCGATGATGTTGTGATAGTGGAACTTCCGCCGGCCAAGCGCATGCGACAGAAAGGAAATGACGAAGATCGCGAAGAAGGCCGCCTGATACCAGATGTCCGGAGCCGGCAGGATCCTGGCGATGGCGCCGCGGATCTCGCCCATCAGCACCAGCAGCGGCCGCAGCGCCTGGTCCACGGCGTAGAAGTCCTGGTCGTAGAGGCGTGGATTGACGACCGGGATCCACATCTTCACGTTGAAATGGACGTAAAGGATCAGAATGAAGAAGGCGAGCATCAGGTAGTCGGTCGTCGCATGACGGGCGATCTGCCGCCAGGCGCGCCGTCCCGGGCCGAAGAACTTGGCCAGGCACTGCAGGACCAGATACCCGATCGCCGCGGCGATCGGCGGGACCCAGTAGTTGGTATGGAGCGCCGGAATCTCGCCCGGCTGCGGCAATGTGAAGCGCGTGTGAACGATCCGGGAGAGGATCGCGGCGGCGGCGATGAAGATGGTTACCAGGATCGGGACGGAGGCCGGGCCCGGCGGCAGCAGGCGCGTCAGGGAGCGCCGCGCCGGCCCGGTCTCGGAGACCGGTACGATCGACACGCCTGTCGCGGCCCCATTTTTCGCCCCGGTTTCCTCCTGCCAACTCACCGCCGAGGCATCTAAATCTGGGATACTCATACTATTACCGGTTCCGACGTCAGCCAAAGGACAACCGCTTATCGGTCTTTCCGACGCGCGTAACAGATCGGCCTCACTAAGGAAAAGCGCAAAGATCAGCCAATCAATTAATGGCTCTACGTTTCAGTTTGAGCATCCTGGGTGCAAACAAGCCACATTTCGTGCGCTGACTTTTCGGGTTGCAACCGACTTCGGTCCAGGCCACCCCGAACGTGTCGGATCGTGCATTTCTGCCCAAGCGGAATCCGCCATCCCCTGTGCCCATATCTCGGCGTGGATGGCAACTCTCGCGATTGCCGCACTTCTCGCTTGCCCACCCATGGGCTGCGCGAGCGGACAAAGCATAATGTGGGTCGGGCAATTTCGTTGCAGCAGAAGGGAAGAGTTGCTAATTCCGCGCCAGTGAGGCGAGCGCGGCTGCAGACACGGCGGAATCTGGCAGGGCTGGCTGACGGATTCCTGACCACGGAGTTTTATGGACAAGCCACATAGCGCGAGTCCGGCGCGACGGAGCCGGGTTGCCTCCTCCACGATTCTGCGAATCGCGGCGGCGATACCTGTCGGCCGCAGCCTGCTCGTCCTCTTCTGCCTGATGGGCGCCGGGGTGGCGGAAGGCGTGGGCGTCGCCAGTCTGATCCCGATGATCGTCGCGGCCGGCGCCAGCGGAAAGCATTCCGCGCTGTCCGACACGGTGCTCCGGGTCGTGCACTCCGTCGGCCTGCCGGCCGATCCGCTCTATCTGCTGATCGTCTCGATGGCCGGTCTTGTGCTGAAGGCGGTGCTGAGCCTGCTCGCCTGGTACCAGGTCGGACTCGCGATCGCCGAGGTCGGCACGAATATGCGCATGAACCTGATCGGCGCGCTGCTCGATGCGCGCTGGGGCTTCTTCGTGCGCGAGCCGATCGGCCGCTTTGCCAACGCGCTGGGCGTCGAGGCATTGCGGGCCAGCGAGGCCTACAGCGCGGTCGCCCAGCTCCTGGCGCATGCGATCCAGGCGGTGGTCTACCTGCTGATCGCGGCGTGGTTCTCCTGGAAGTTCGCCGCGCTCGCGGCGGTGGTCGGCGCGATCATGATGCTGTCGCTGAAGCGTTTCGTCACCGCCACCGGCCGGCAATCGCGCAAGCAGACCAAGCAGACCAAACGCATGATCGTCCGCCTGGCCGACGTCCTGATCGGGCTTAAGCCGATGAAGGCCATGGGGCGCCAGGCGCGGTTCATGGCGCTGTTCGCCAAGGACGTGCATGCGATCGACGTCGCGATGCGCCACCAGTTCTTCGCCAAGCAGGCCAACCGCGTGCTGCAGGAACCGATCGTCTTCCTCTGCATCGGCGTCGGGATCTACGCGGCCCTGACCACGTCGGCGATGCCGCTGGCCGAGCTCATGATGATGACGCTGCTGCTGATGAAGACGGTCAGCGTGATCGGCCGCGTGCAGGAGGACCTGCAGGCGGTCTACATCGCGGAGAGCGGTTTCTCATCGATCCACCGCGCGATCGAGGATGCCCGGAATGCGCGCGAGGAGACGATCCAGGGCCGCGCGCCGACCCTCAATCGCGGCATCGAGCTCAGCCATGTCTCGATGGCATTCGGCCGAAAGCACGTGATCGAGAACGCATCGTTCACCGTGCCGGCCGGCGAGATCACGGCCATCGTCGGCGCTTCGGGCGCCGGCAAGACCACCCTGGTCGATCTGATGCTGGGACTGCACCAGCCGGTCGCCGGGCGCATCCTGATCGACGGCGAGCCGCTGCAGGAGCTCGACATCATGAAGTGGCGCTCCATGGTCGGCTACGTGCCGCAGGAATTGGTGCTGTTCCATGACACGATCGCGGCCAACGTCTCGCTGGGTGAACCGGGCTTCACGGTGGAGGATGTCGAGCATGCCCTGCGCCAGGCCGGCGCCTGGGAATTCGTCGCCACGCTCGGCGACGGGGTGAACCATGTGGTCGGCGAGCGGGGCGCCGCGCTTTCCGGCGGCCAGCGCCAGCGCATCGCCTTGGCGCGCGCGCTCATTCACAAGCCGCAGCTCCTGATCCTGGACGAGGCGACCAGCGCCCTCGATCCCCTGACTGCGGCCGGCATCATCCGCAACGTCTCGGAGCTTGCGGCCCGCGACGGCATCACCGTGCTTTCGATCTCCCATCAGCCGGCGTGGATGGCGGTCGCCGACCGCGTCGTGCGGGTCCAGGAGGGACGGGTGACCGAGGTGACGCCGGTCGCGGCGCTGCCGGTGTCACGATGACAGAAAGATGGCAAGCTTGCGCCGATGACCGGGGACGCCTATTGCTGCCGACCCAAACTGCCCCCGGTGCGTGGTGCCGCCGGCGGCATTCGCGCGAGAGCTGACGGAGCAGTACCATAGGAACCCATCGCAACGAGAGCGTCCTGCTGCAAAGCCGGAAGGCTCTGAAGAAGACCCTCCGGCGATTCGGACTGTTCCGGCCGAGCCGGAAGTTCGTCTCGTCCGCCGAAGCCACTCAGCACCGGCAGCGCCTGGCGGAAGTGCTCCGGCGCGATTTCCACCTGACGATGCATCCGCTGCAGACCGATCCCAGCGTCCTGCCGCCATCCGCCGTCGTCGCCAAGGTCCAGGGCAGCAACACCGCCGATCCGAACAGCTTCTTCGGTGCCGCCTACCGCGACATGGTGCTCTACCTGGACGCTCTCCGCAGCAACGGCTTCGACCTCGCCAGCATGGAGCGCATGCTGGATTTCGGCGTCGGCACCGGACGGATGCTGCTGCATTTCCTGCCGTTCCATCTCGAGCGCTACGCGGTTGACGTCAACCCCGCGGCCGTGGAGTGGACGTCGCAGAAGCTGGGTCGCTTCGTCACGGTCGAACTGTCGCGCCTCGAGCCGCCGCTGCGCTACGAGAGCGGCTTCTTCGACCTGGTGATGGCGAACTCGGTGTTCACCCACATGCCGTTCGACACCCAGCCGGGCTGGATCGCGGAATTGGCGCGCGTGACGAAGCCCGGCGGTTGCGCGCTTGTTACGGTGCACGATTTCTCCAAGCTGCCGGCGGAGCATCAGGGCGCCGGCTGGTACGAGCGCGGTACGTCGCGCGGGCTTCACATCAATACATACGTGTCGCCCGAGCGCCTGGCGGAGCTGTGGACGCCGGCCTTCGAGCTGCTCGAGGTCCGCCGGTTCCCGCCGCGCCAGGCCTTCCTCGTGGCCAGGCGCCGTGACTAGGCCGGCGACGCATCGGCGCGCCGACTCCTGGCCTTGCGGGTGCGGCGGCTTTCCCCTAGATACTCACCCCCGGTCGTCCGGCGACCGGCCGGAGCTCCAGGAGACGAGTGCGCCATGGGCCTGATCAAGCGGCTGTTCCGGGCGAACCGGCGGCAACGCAAGAAGCAGCGGGTGTTGCAGGCCAATCCGCATGCGCGCGAGATGGCCGCCCTCGGCTGGGACGAGTCCGGATCGGTGCAGCGCCGCGCCTATCCGAGCTACGAGGCCTATGCCGAGCACCAGAAGGCCAAGCTCGGGCATCGGAACCTGACGCGCTACGATCCGCACTTCACCGAAGCGCTGGAGCGGCGTCTCGCATTGCTGGTGCCGCCGCCCTCGGGCAGCGTGCTCTGCCTCGGCGCCCGCAGCGGGGCCGAATGCGCGGCCTTCATCAAGCTCGGCTGTTTCGCGGTCGGGATCGACCTCAATCCCGGGACCGCGAACCGCTACGTCGTCACCGGCGACTTCCATGACTTGCAATACGCGGACGGGTCGCTCGACGTCGTCTATACCAACTCGCTCGACCATGCCTTCGACCTCGATCGGATCCTGAAGCAGGTCGCCCGGGTCCTGAAGGACGGCGGCCGGTTCATCGCCGAGATCGTCGATCCGGGCCAGCACGGTCCCGGCGATTACGAGGCGACCTGGTGGTCGAGCGTCGATGACGTCGTGGGCGTGATCGAGCGCGGCGGATTCTCGATCGTGGGCCGCACCACGTTCGACCAGCCCTGGCAGGGGACGCAGGTCGTGTTCGTCAAGACACCGGTGGTGCGCTAGCGGCCGGAGAAGCCGACGGCACGCCAGTTGTAGAGCGCGCCGAGCAGCAGCAGGACGGCGGTGCCGAGAAAGACCGCGGGCATGCCGATATGCCCGCCGATGAAACCGCCGACCAGCGGGCCGGCGACCTGGCCCGCGAACTGCGCCGAGATCGAATAGCCGAGCACCCGGCCGGCGACATGGTCCGGCACGTTGTGGCGGATGACCGCGGCGATGCAGGGCAGCAGGCCGCCCAAGGCCAGGCCCATCGCGAAGCGAAGGGCGACGAGCTGCCAGGCTGCCGTCACCATGGCCTGGGGAACCAGCAACAGCGCCGCGACGGCGAGAGTCAGGGTGATGACCGCCGAATGTCCGATCCGATCCGCGAGCTTGCCCAAAGGCGACGCCGAGAGGATGCTGCCGAGCGCCGCCGCCGACATCGCGAGCCCGGAGACCAGGGTCACGTCGCTCCGATCGGATACCAGCGTGCTCACATAGACGGTGATGATCGGCTCGATCGACATGTTGGCGAAAAGCAGCAGCATGCCGGTCGCCAGCATGGCGAACACGATGCCCTTGTCCGGGATCTGCGACCAGCTGCCTTTCGGACGGGCCTTTCGGGCTCCGGCCTCGCGTCGCTTCTCCTTCACCAGGATCAAGGTCGCCAGGAAGGCGACGAAGATCAGCGCGCCCGCGCACCAGAACGTGGCGCGGAGGCCGATCAGTGGCGGCAGCGAGCCGCCGATCAGCGGGCCGATGAGATTGCCGGCCATGACGCCCGAAGACAGGATCCCCAGTGCCCAGGCCGAGCGTTCCTTCGGCGTCTGCACGGCGACCAGGATCGTGGCGCCCGACGCATAGCCGCCGGCGACGCCCGTCAGCAGGCGCAGCCCCGCGAGCTGCCAGACATTGGTCGAGAAGCCGATCAACGACACGCAGACCGCCATGCCGAGGCTGGCGCGGATCAGCATCGGCTTGCGCCCGTACCGGTCGCCGAGGTGACCCCAGAGCGGCGCGACCAGGCCGGCGGTGACGAAAGTGGCGCTGTAGGCGACCCCCGACCACTGAACGATGGCCGCATGTCCGCGGACGCCGAGCTCCTCGACGTAGAGCGGCAGGAAGGGCAGCATCAGCGTCATCCCGACCAGGGTGGAAAAGGAACCGAGGACGCAGACCACGAGGTTGCGCCGCCAGTGTTCGTTGATCTGGGATTGCATTCGGGACCCATTCGAGGAACTTCGCATTCGGCGAACCGCCGGCGTCACACGGATGCCGAAGCGCCGCCTTGCCGCCGGCCCGATTGCAACACGACAGGTCGGAGCGCACGCGTTACAATTTGTGCAAAGCTCATCTGAAAAATTGTAGTTTGAGCGCGCCAACCTTCACGTCGACACTGGATGAAAGCGCCAAAGCGGTTGCATGCAGGCTTGGCCGCAGCACGCGCGGCGCTTTATCAGATGAGCGAAAGAAACACTTTCGCCTCGACCGGGATGAAACGCGAGGGGATGCAAAATGAAGACGATGCTTGCAGTTTTTCTGGGCGCGGCAATGCTGGTTCAGGCGGCCGGCGCCATGGCCGAGCCCGATGTCGAGAAGCCGAACATCACCATTGCATCGGCGACGACCGGCACGTTCGTCGGCTATCCGCTGGCGCTGGCCGACAAGCTCGGCTACTTCACCGATGAAGGCCTGAAGCCGCAGATCGCGCATTTCGCCGGCGGCACCAAGGCGGTCGAGGCCCTGCTCGCCAACAGCGTCGATTTCAACGTCGGCCTCTATGAATACACGATCCGCCTGCAGGCCAAGGGCCAGCACCTCGTCGCGGTGCTGAACCAGATCCTCTATCCCGGCTTCGCCGTCGGCGTCCGCACCGAGCTCGCCGACAAGGTCCATGCCTTGAAGGACCTGAAGGGCCTGAAGGTCGGGGTCACCGCGCCGGGCTCCGGAACGCAGACGATGGTCACCTACCTTGCCAGCCGGGAAGGGGTGAATGCCGACGAGATCTCCTACGTGCCGGTCGGCTCGGGCGGCAGTGCGCTGGCGGCGCTGCAGCACGGCGAGATCGACGCGATCTCCAACCTGGATCCGCTGATGACCATGGCGGAGCGCCAGAACGTGATCAAGATCATCGCCGATTTCCGCAACAAGAGCGGCACCGAGAGCTATTTCGGCGGCTCGGCGGGCAGCCTCGGCCTGGTCGCCACCGCCGAGACGATCCAGAAGTACCCGCACACCGTCCAGGCCACGGTGAATGCGCTGCTCCGCGCCATGCTGTGGATCCGCACCCATACCCCGCAGGAGCTCGCATCGACCCTGCCGGAAGGCTACGGCCAGCAGGACATGGAGCTCTGGCTCGCTTCGTACAAGAATGTGATCGACTCGCTGTCGCCGGACGGGCTCATGTCGCAGGAAGCCGCGAAGAACACCTATGACTATCTCGCCGCGGCGACCCCGAGCCTGAAGAGCGCCAACATCGATCTCACGAAGACCTTCGACAACAGCTTCGTCCAGAGCAGCCCGGTCGAGAAGCAGCTTCAGGCCGTGAAGTAACGTGGATCTTGGCCCCGGTGTTTCGCTGGAGCGAGGTGCGAAAGGCGTGAACGCGACGTCCATTGCCGTGTCGTTCGACAAGGTTTCGTGCAGCTTCGGCGGCACCGGGAAATCGGCGCCGGTCTACCATGCGGTCCGGGACGTCACGCTGGAGATCGGCGAGGGCGAGTTCGTCTCCGTCGTCGGGCCGACCGGATGCGGCAAGTCCACCGTCCTCAACATGGCGGCGGGCCTGATGCGTCCCTCGTCGGGCCGGATCGCGGTCTTCGGCGAGCCGCTGACCCGGCTCAACCGCAAGGCCGGATACCTGTTCCAGGCGGATTCGCTGCTGCCCTGGTACACCGCCCTGCAGAACGTCTTGCTCGGCCTCGAATTCCAGTCGCTCGGCCGCAAGGAGGCGACCGAGCGGGCGACGGACTGGCTGTCGCGGGTCGGGTTGTCCGCGCATGGCCATCGCTATCCGCACCAGATGTCCGGCGGCATGCGGAAACGCGTGGCGCTGGCGCAGATGCTGGTGCTCAACCCGCAGATCATGCTGATGGACGAGCCGTTCAGCGCGCTCGATGTCCAGACCCGCATCCTGATGGAGAACGAGTTGCTCGAGCTCTGGTCCGCCAACCGCAAGAGCGTGATCTTCGTGACCCATGATCTCGAGGAGGCGATCTCGCTTTCCGACCGGGTCGTGGTGCTGTCCGCCGGCCCGGCGAGCCACCCGATCGCGCAATTCAAGATCGACCTGCCGCGGCCGCGCGACATCGCCGAGATCCGCCTCAATCCCCGATTCCTCGAGATCCACCGGGAGATCTGGGAGACGCTGAAGACCGAGGTCCTTAAAGGCTATGCCCAAACCAAGTACCTCTGATCGTCCGGCGCGCGTGAAGCTGTCCCGCATGGCGGTCGTTGCCGCGCAGGTGGCGCTGCCGCTCATCCTGGTGCTGCTCTGGCACGTGGCGACCCGGACCGGCGTGCTGCAGCCCTTCTTCTTCGGCGAGCCGACCCAGGTCTTCGTGTGCATCTGGGACTGGTTCGTATCGGGCAGCATCTATCCGCATCTCGGAATCACCCTGGTCGAGACGCTGCTCGCCTTCACGATCGGCACTGTGATGGGGATCGTGCTCGGGCTGTGGCTGGGCCTCTCGCCGACCGCCTCGCTGATCCTGGATCCCTACATTATCGGCGCCAATGCCATGCCGCGCGTCATCCTCGCGCCGATGTTCATCCTCTGGTTCGGCCTGGGGATCTGGTCGAAAGTCGCCTTGAGCGTGACCATCGTCATCTTCGTCGTGTTCTTCAACGTCTATCAGGGCGTGCGCGAAGTCAGCCCCGTCATCCTCAACAATGCACGGATGCTGGGCGCCAACCGGCACCAGCTCCTGCGCCGGGTCTACATCCCGTCGGCTTTGAGCTGGGTGTTCGCCAGCCTGCACAATTCGGTCGGACTGGCTTTCGTCGGCGCCGTCGTCGGCGAATATCTCGGCTCGGCTCGCGGGATCGGCTACCTCATCCTGCAGGCCGAGGGGACGTTCGACATCAACACCGTGTTCGCCGGCATCATCGTCCTGACCTTCTTCGCCCTGCTGCTGGATTTCGCAGTGACCTGGGCCGAGCGGAAGCTCCTGGTGTGGCGGCCCGTCGCCGGCCAGGGCAAGCAACTTTGACCATTCGACAGTACCGGAGAAGACCCTAGATGCTTTACGTCGTCGAACTGAACTTCGTGAACGGCATGAAGGATGCCGAGCGTTTCATGCCGTTCTATGCGGAGCATATGCGCGACCTGCGCACCACACCGGGCTTGACCACGGCGCAGCGCTTCCACTCCATCTTCCCGGTCGCATCGCCGTTCATGCAGATCTACACCATCACCGACGCATCGGTGATGCAGAGCAGGGCGTATAAGAGCGTCGGCGGCCCCGGCCATCCGATCGTCGACGATCACGCGCGGTCGCTCACCGACTGGTACCGCAACGTGTTCGACGGCCTGGAGAAGATGCCGGCGGTCCCGGAAGGATCGCATATCGTGGTGGTGGACGGCCGCGAGAATGCCGCCGGCCTGCCGGACCTGCCTTTCACCTGGCTGAAATCGGTCGCGCTCGATCGCTCGGTCGATGAGCGCGCCATGGCGATCGTCACCGACATCGAGGCGCTGAAGCCCCTTGCCGGCCCGAAGGTTCGGATCTTCCGGCCCATGGCACCGCAATTCTAGACCCGCCTTCGTCATTGGATCGGCAGAGTACAGAGGTCGGCATATGGACAGCATGCGTTCATTGAAGGACAAGATCGCCGTCGTCGGCGTCGGGAATACCGCATACGGCAACTTCCCGGAGATCGACGATTACGGGCTCGGCGCCCGCGCGTTCCGCAGCGCGCTGGAAGATTGCGGCTTGCAGAAGAACCAGATCGACGGGCTCGGCGTCTGCCGCATTCCCTACTACCTGCGCATGGGCGAGGTGCTCGGCCTCGACGTCCGCTGGACGCTGCAGCTTCCGGGCCACGGGCGCATGGCGGGGATCGGCATCATCGAGGCCGCCATGGCGCTCGCCTCCGGCGCGGCGAACTACGTCGCGCTGATCTACGGCAATATCGGCCGTTCCCGCCGCGTCCAGTACGGCGGCGACGACGATCCCGGCACCTGGGATCCCTGGGGCTTCACCTCGCCGGGCGCCGCGCATGCCATGATGTTCCGCCAGCACATGTTGCGCTACGGCACCACGACGCGCCAGCTCGCGGAAGTCTCGGTCGCCTTCCGGCATCACGCGATCCTCAATCCCGGCGCGGTGATGAAGAAGCCGATGACCATCGACGACCACGAGGAATCGAAGTTCATCGCGGAGCCGCTGCGACTGCTCGACTACTGCCTGATCAACGATGGCGCGGTCTGCATCATCCTGACGACCGCGGAGCGGGCGAAGGACCTGCGCAAGCGGCCGGTCCTCGTCTCCGGCGTCGGCGCCAACGACAACTACGTCGAGGCGACGATCCCGACCTATTCGCACGACATGTTCTACGACCAGGTCAATGCCTGCGGCCGGCAGGCCTACGGCATGGCCGGGATCGGGCCGAACGATGTCGATACGCTGATGTGCTACGACAATTTCAGCCCCACCGTGCTGTTCTCGCTCGACGGGCTCGGATTCTGCAAGCGGGGCGAGGCCGGATCCTTCGTCGAAGGCGGGACGCTGAAGCTCGGCGGCAAGCTCCCGACCAATACGGACGGCGGACATCTGTCCAATTCCTACATGCAGGGCTGGGGATTGAACGTCGAGGCGGTGCGCCAGCTCCGCGGCGAATGCGGCGAGCGCCAAGTCGCGGATTGCGAGGTCGCGCAATTCGTCGCCGCGACGCCGTGCGCACGCACCATCATCTACACGCGCGCCTGATTCATAGTGCCGGAGCCGGAACGATGACCGTGAATGTCGAATACAAGAAGCCGCTGCCGAGAAAGGATGCGCTGAACGCGCCGTTCTGGGAGCATGCCAAGGCGCATGAGCTCGCCGTCCAGCATTGCACCGCATGCGGGCATCTGCACTTCCCGCCGACCCCGGTCTGCCCGAACTGCCTCTCCGAGGCGCAGGACTGGCAGGTGGTCAGCGGCCGCGGCACCGTGCTCTACTGGATCTACATCCACCGCGCCTATTGGCCGGCCTACGAGGCCGAGCTCCCCTACAATGTCTGCGCCATCAAGCTCGACGAGGGGCCGATCCTGCTGAGCAACGTCGTCGGCGTCGATGCCGGCGGCGTGCAGGAAGGAATGAAGGTCGAGGTCACGTTCGAGGACGTGACCGCCGATACCAGCCTGCCGAAGTTCTGCCCGGCCTGAAATTCCCGCCGGCTCAGCGCTTGCCCGGCCCTTGGCGGCTGATCTCCGCGCCATCCTCGGTGCGGAGATAGAGGAAGCCGGGCAGGGCGACGAGCGGGATCAGCGACAGCCAGAGGAACACTTCGTGGAACCGCGCCGGCGTCAGCGCGCCGTCCGGCCCGGTCACCAGGGTCAGCAGCATGGCCGCGGCGGAAACGCCGAAGCTCAGGCTGAGCTGCTGCAGAACGCCCGCCACGCCGGAGGCGCCGCTCAGCCGGTCCGGGTGCAGCTCGGCATAGGCGAGGGTGTTCGCCGTCATGAACAAGGCGGCGCGCACGATGCCGAAGACGGCGATGAGCGATGCGATCGCCCAGAGCGGTGTCGCCGGCGTCACCCGGGCGAACAGCGCGATCAGGACGGCGCTGGCGGCGCCGGTCCAGAACAGCAGCCGGCCGAATCCCATGAGCCGCAGCATCGGCGCCGCGAAGGGCCGGATGAACAAGGCGCCCATCGCGCTGATGAAGGTCAGCGAGCCGGAGGCGAGCGGCGAGAATCCAAAGCCGATCTGGAGCATCAGCGGCAGCAGATAGGGCACGCCGTTGATCGCCACGCGGCAGACGCCCCCGACCAGGGTTGCGATCGCAAACGTGCGCAGCCGGAACAGCGCCAGGTCGACCAGTGCGGTCTTCCTGCCGCGCGCGTAGAGCGCGAAAGCGAGCAGGAGCGCAGAGGCCGCGGCCAGAGCGGCGCCGATCGACGGCAGCGACGCGGCGGCCCGGCCGACGCCCTCCAGCCCGAATTGCAGCAGCGCCAGGCCGAGGCCGACCAGCGCGAAGCCCGGGAGATCGAAGCGCAGCTTCTCGCGCCGCTCGGCCTTGTCGAAATAGCGCAGCGCAAGTGCGATGCCGGCGCATCCGAACGGGATGTTGACGTAGAAGATCCAGCGCCACGAGGCATAGGTGGCGAGCAGGCCGCCGATCAGCGGGCCGATGACCGGTCCGATCAGGATCGGCAGGCTCATATAGGTCATCGCCGTGAAGAATTCGTGCCGCGGAAAGCTGCGCAGCAGGACCAGGCGGCCGATCGGCGTCATCAGCGCGCCGCCGAGCCCTTGCACCGCGCGCATGACGACCAGGGTGGTGAGATTGGTTGCCAGGCCGCAGAGGCAGGAGCCGATGGTGAAGATCAGCAGGGCTCCGGCGAAGACCCGGCGCGCGCCGAACCGGTCCGCGCACCAGCCGCTGACCGGGATGAAGACCGCGAGGGTGATGACATAGGCGGTGATCGCCAGATTGAGGCGGAGCGGGGTGGTGTCCAGGCTCCGCGCCATCTCGGGGATCGCCGTCATGATCGCGGTGGCATCGAGCTGTTCCATGAGGAACGCGACCGCGGTGATCGCGGGGATGATCAGGCGCAGCCGCGGATTCCGCTCGGTCGGGAACATCGATTGCTGCTGCGGCCGTTCGATGCGGACAGGCTGCGGGGGGCTATCGTTCATGTGGGGGCAATCGGCGGCCCGGCGGAATGGAGGCTCAGCCGGGAAATTCGACGATCCCCTCTTTGACGAGCCGGGCGATCTCGTCGGCCGGATAGCCGCCGAGCTCGCTCATGATCCGCGCGCTGTCGGCGCCGAGCGCGCGTGCGTCGGCATCCACGCGCATCGCCATGGCCTCCAGGGTGAACGGGAAACCCTTCAACAGCTTGCCGTCGGGCACCCGGACCACGGCGTCTCGCTGGAGGGCTTCGCCTTGGGCCAGGGCGCCGGCACCGTCGAGCACGGGCGCGCAGATGATCCCGGCCGCGTCGAGCGCGGCCAGCGCCGCATCGGCGTTCCGGGCGCCGATCCAGCCGCGCAAAGCCGCGGTCGTCGCGTCATTTCCGGTTATGCCGCCATGAATGCAGCCGACCAGGCTTTCCAATGCCGTGCGCCGTTCGGCGGAAACGGTGATGGCGATCCAGCATCCATCGGCTGTCCGGAAGCAGTCCTGGATAGGCCAGGGCGCCTCCGCATTGCCGTGTCGCGATTCTGCCCCTGGCGCGACGAAGGATTCGCCGCAGAGGAAACTGATGAGCTCGCGCTGGGAGATTTCCAGATGACAGCCGGCGCCGTGCTTGCGCCGGTCGAGCAGGGTGGAGACGACCATTCCCGCGGCGAAGATCGCCACCACCTGGTCGGCATAGTTCAACGCGATCCCGCTCATGGTCGGATCGCCGCCGGCATAACCGGTCAGCCAGGCGAGCCCGCCGCTCGCCTCCAGCGTGCTGCCGAACGAGACGCGGTCGGCATCCGGCCCGCTTTCGCCCTGGCTGGAGAGCGAGGCGAGGATGATCGCCGGATTGACCCGCTGCAGGGCCGGAAAGTCGAGGCCCAGGGATGCCATGACGCCGCGCCGGAAATTCTCGACGACGATGTCGCTCCGCGCCGCCAGCTTCATGAAGACGGCGCGGCCCTCGGGATGCTTCAGGTTGAGGCCCAGGCTGCGCTTGTTGCGGTTGGTCGCGCGATAGAACGGCGGCAGGTCGGATTTCTCGGCCTCTTCCTTCGCCGCGCCGCTCGGCCATTGCCGGAACGGATCGCGATAGACCTTGGACTCGACCTTGATCACGTCGGCGCCGAGATCGGCCAGCAGCGCCGACGTCGCCGCGCCCGCGGTGAGAATGCCGAGATCGAGGACCCGGCAGCCCTCCAGCGGCCGGCCGGTCATCGCCGCCCCGCCGCGGCAGGCGCCGCCGCTTCCGTTCGATGCCAGCGCACCGGCAAGGCCGGCTGCAGGCAGGTCGCACCCTCCGCCGTCCGCGCCGCGCGGAGGAAATCGCGGGCGAGATAGTGGGCGTCGTTCGCCAGGTCGACCGGACTCCACACGGCGCCGATCGGCAATCGCCTGGTCCGCGCTTCCGCTTCGATCTCGCGCCGGGTCAGCTTCAGGAAATGCTCCTCGACGATATCGCCGAGCGCGCGGGCATTGCGGTTGCGCAAGGCCTCGGTGGCGAAGCGCGGGTCGCGGAGCCGGTCGTCGTCGACCAGGGATTGCAGCGGGCCCCAGTCCTTCTCCATGAAGACCAGCGCCACCCAGCCGTCGCGGCAGCGCAGGATCTGCCATTGGTGGGACCGGCCGGCTCGCGTCGGGCTTGCGCCGGAGGCGGCGGCCGCGGCGAGGTTCTTCCAGTTGAGCCACATCGCGACGTCGAACAGGCTGACCCGCACGGTCTCGCGCGCGGCGGGCGGGGCATCCGCGCCGGTCACGCCGAAATAGGCGGCGGCGATGCCGGTATAGAGGGAAAGGCCGGCGGCATAAGCGAGCTGATGGCCGCCCAGCCGCAATGGCTCCCGCTGCGGATCGCCGACCGTGTCCAGCACGCCGCTCAGCGCCAGCACGGTGAATGCACTCGCATCGCGCGGCGCACCTGGCCGGTCGCCGAAGAATGAGACCAGCGCTTTGACCTTCGCGTCCGAACGTTCGGCCATCGCCGCGGCGCCCTGATCCAGCAGCAGGATCTCCGCCGAGCCGAGCTCCACCTGGAGCGTGCCGTCGCGCTCGGAGGGCCCGCCCCAGGGGATCACCCGCTTGCCGGCATTGAGGAAGACCGAGAGCGTCGACTGGCCGCCGACCTTCGGTTCGCAGCCCTGGATCGGATCGCCGGACACTTGCTCGAACCGCACGACCTGGGCGCCCAGCGCCGCGGCGACGCGTCCCGCGAAGGCCACCGCCAGGCGCAAAGCGAGCGGGCAGTCGAGGGAGGTGGCTTCCAAAAGTTTGACGCCGGCCAAAGGAAGACTCATTCCTTGGAGCCTTGGCCGGGATTGCGCACGCCTTCGGAGAAGCGGCCGATCCCGGCATCCTGCGCGCCGGTGTCCCGGCGGATCCGGTCGTTGACATCGATGCCGAAGTCGAAGATCTCGGTCCAGTCGGACATCCGGCCGGGCACGGCGTCGAGCGCGCGTTTGGCCGCGATGAGCGCGGTGCGGTCGAACCCTGCGACGCGGCGGGCCAGCTTGTCGGCCTCCGCCTCGAGCTCCGACAGCGGCACGCTGCGATTGACCAGGCCCCATCGTTCGGCGGTGTCGCCGTCGATGCGCTCGGCGGTCAGGATCATCCAGGCCGCGCGCTTGCGCGTCAGGGTGATCTGGGTCGAGGGCCCCGCCGCGCCCGGATAGGCGGCGAACCCCATCTCGGGCATGCCGATCTGCGCTTCCTTCGCCGCGATCGCGAGGTCGGAGACATTGATCAGCGACAAGCCGCCGCCCAGCGCGAAGCCGTTCACGGCCGCGATCAGAATAGCCGGCTGTGCGCGCAGGCTGAGCAGGGTCGCCACCCATTCCTGGCGCGCGACGTCGTTGCCGGCCTGGCGGTCGGCCAGCTCCTCCTTGAGATCAACGCCGCTGCAGAAGCTCTGCTCGGTGCCGGTCAGCACCACGACACTGAAGCGGCCGGCCAGATCGGCATAGGCGGAGGTCAGCGCCTGCCGTGTGGCACGGTTCATCGCATTGCGCTGCTGCGGCCGGTTGATCCGCAGGACCGCGTAGTCGGGTCGCTCTTCGACCAGGATCGAGCTCATTTCTGCTGCTCGTTTTCTTGTTCACTCGGTGGAACGCCGAGGCGGCGGGATTGCCGGTTCGGCATTGAAAGAAAAGAAGTTTTTTAGACTCGGCATTGACTTTCAACCGAGATTTCGTAATAGGAGTGGGAAACAAATTGTAAAGTCGTGCCATGGCTTGGCAGCTTCCGCCATTGAACCCGCTGAAGGCGTTCGAGGCGGCGGGTCGGAATCTCAGCTTCAAACGGGCGGCGGCGGAGCTGCACGTCACCCAGGCCGCGGTGAGCCGTCAGGTCCGCCTGCTCGAAGAGACGCTGGGCGTGAAGCTGTTCCAGCGCCAGCATCGCGCCGTCGCGCTCACCGCCGAGGGACGCGAATTCCTCGGCGAGGCCTCGGCGGCATTCAACCAGCTCAACTCGGCGACCGCCCGGCTGAAGGCGTCGAAGAAGAAGGAGATCCTGCGGCTCCAGGGCTATCCGACGGTGTCGATGCACTGGCTCGTGCCTTGCCTGACGCGCTTCCACGAAGCATATCCGAACATCGAAGTGCAGCTCTCGGTCTCGCACGATACCCCCGATTTCGAGCATTCCGATCTCGACGGCGCGATCCGGTCGGGTAACGGCCAGTGGCCCGGGCTCCGCAGCATCCGCCTCTTTCCCTACGTGCTGGTTCCGGTGTGCAGCCCGAAGCTGCTGCAGGGTGCGAAGCTGCGCAAGCCCCAGGACCTCGCGCAGTTCACCCTGCTGCATTCGATCGTCCGCCCGGCCGACTGGCGCTCCTGGCTGAGCGCCACGCATGCGCTGCAGCACGTCGATGCCGATCGCGGCATGAAGTTCCAGAGCCCGAGCCTCGCCTACGAAGCCGCGGTCAACGGCGCCGGGATCGCGATCGCGCAGCCGCTCTTCGTCAAGGGCGAGCTTGCTTCGCGCAAGCTGGTCATGCCGCTGAAGCTTCCGGTCGAGCTGCCGGAGGCCTATTACTTCGTGTCTCCCGCCGCGCGGCAGGAGAGCCGCAGCCTCGCCGCCTTCCGCTCCCTGCTGCAGCGTGAAAGCCAGTTGACCTGACCTTCCGCCGCTTGCAATCGTACCGCCCCTTTGAAGGTTGCGAGTGGACATGTCACGGTCACCGAGCGTTTTGCTGAGCGGACTTTCCTTTCCCGAAGCGCCGCGCTGGCATGAAGGCGTTCTCTGGTTCTCCGATTTCTACAAGCACGCCGTCCAGTCGGTCGATCTCTCCGGCCGCGTCGAGCAGCGCGCGGAAGTGCCGGGTCGCCCGTCCGGGATCGGCTTCACGCCGGACGGGGGCTTTCTTGTCGTCTCCATGCTCGACCGCAAGGTCCTGCGCTTCGATCCGGCGGGCGGATCCTCCGTGCATGCGGATCTCGGCGCATTCGCCGGCGGTCCGTGCAACGACATGGTCGTCCTGTCGAGCGGCGAGGCCTATGTTGGTAATTTCGGCTATGACAAGAATAACGGTGCGCCGCTCCGGGCCACCTGCCTGGTCCATCTGAGCGCAGCGGGCGAGCCGCGCGAGGTGGCACGCGATCTCGTCTTCCCCAACGGCATGGCAGTGTCGGCGGATCAGCGGACCCTGCTGGTCGCGGAGACCTTCGCCGGCCGCGTGACCGCCTTCGACCGGGGACGGGATGGCAGCCTCGACAATCGGCGGGTCGTCGCCGCGCAAGACGGATTCAATCCCGACGGCCTGTGCCTCGATGCGGAAGGGGCCGTCTGGGTGGCCGACGCGACCGGCCATCGGGTGGTCAGGATCATGCCCGACGGTTCGTTCGCCGAGCAGATCGGCACCGGCGAACGCCATGCATTCGCCTGCGCACTCGGCGGCGATGACCGGCGGACGCTCTTCATCTGCACGAATACCGGCGCCGGTCACCAGATGGCGTCAAAGCGCGACGGGCGCATAGAGATCGTCGGCGTGGACACCCCCGGCTTGCCTTGATCGGCTAGGGCCCCCAAGCACCGCGCCGACCGGCGTTTTCGACGCCGGGCGAAACCCGTCTCCTGTGAGTTCCCGGAATCCCCCGCACAGGCGGCCAGGCGCGCGTTCGTCGTCGCACGGGCAGCGCCCAATAGTTGTGCGCCATATCAAAACAGGACCGGTCGCACCGCCGGGTGGGAGCTGGGCGTGATTTCGGATGGAATAAGCGCGCGCCCCAATCGTTTCGAGTTTACCGCGATTATGTTCTGCAAATTGGTAAGCATTTGACGCAAAACTATCCAACATGGTGTGCATTTTTAGCCAGTATTCGGGTGAAGCGCTTAAGACGGTCAGGCATAAACTCCCCATGGAAAATCGGCAGCAACTTGTTTCAGTTGTAATCCCCTCGTTCAACGCGGCGCGGACGATCGAGGCGACGCTCGATTCCGTTCAGGCTCAGACCCATCGCAATCTGGAGATCCTGGTCGTCGATGACGGTTCCACCGACGACAGCATGGCCCGGGTCGAGGAGCGGCGGCGGGCCGACCCGCGCATCCGGCTGGTCCGCAAGGAGAATGGCGGCGTCGCTTCGGCGCGCAATGCGGGGATCGCGGCAAGCCGCGCCGCGATCGTCGCGTTCATCGATGCCGACGATCTCTGGCATCCCACCAAGATCGAGAAGCAGCTCGCCGTGATGGAGCAGGGCGGGCCCGAGCTCGGCCTGGTCTATTCGCCGTTCCGGCTGATCGACCTCGATGGCTTCGTCAAGGAGTCGTCCTGGAATTACGGCGTCGATGGCTGGGTGCCGCACCGGCACTTCCACGTCAATCTGGTCGGCAACGGCAGCGCGATCATGGTCCGTCGCGCGGTCCTCGAGGAGCTTGGCGGCTATTCCAGCGCGCTGCGCGCGGCGGGCGCCGAGGGATGCGAGGATCTGGAACTGCAGCTACGGATCGCCGCCCGCTACCGCTTCGGCTGCGTGCCGGAATATCTGGTCGGCTATCGCCGCTATGTCGGCAATATGTCCTCCGATCCCGATCGCATGTCCCGCTCCGGCGTGCTCGCCGTCAAGACGGCCTATCTCGAATGCCGCGGCATTCCGGGCCTGTCGATGTCGGCCCTGCTGGACCGCTACGAGCGGCAATGCGTGAAGACGGCGCTGCGGCGCGGCCGCCTCGGCGAGGTGTTCGGCTATCTGTGGCGGGAAGCGCGCAACCAGCCCTGGCTGCTGTTCGCGGGCGGCACGGTGAAGCTGGGCGAGCTGCTGCAGCGCCGGGCGAGCCGCGCCCGCGCCACGCTGAGTTCCGCGCGCCGCCACTTCTACGACTACGCCCCGGACGAGGGTGCGCAGCCGGGCGGCAACCTGTGGACCCGGCGCGCCATGGCGAGGCTGGCGCAGCTTGATGCCGGCTATCGTCCCGCGCCGGCGTATTTCGCCGCGCCGAACGACCGGGAGCGCGGCGCGGCCGATCCGGGCCGCGGAATGCTGTTGCGGCTTGCCGCCTTCGACGCGCCGCCGGACATCCGACAAACACAGCCACTCTGAGCAGCCATTCTTAAGGTGAGTCATATGAAGTCGATTTTGCTTGCCGGTGGGGCCGGTTTCATCGGTTCCCATCTCGCGGACCGCCTGCTCAGGCGGCGCGATGTCGAGCGGCTGGTCGTGGTCGACAATCTGTGGACCGGGCTGCGCGAGAACCTGGACCACATCCGCGACCCGCGGCTCAGCTTCGTCCAATCCGACGTCGAGCACTTCCGCACGTCGCAGATGTTCGACGAGGTCTATCACCTCGCCTCGCCGGCCTCGCCCCCCTGGTACATGCAGGAGCCGGAGCGAACCATCTCGGCCAATCTGCTGGGCGCCTTCCGCCTGCGCGACCTGCTGCTGCCGAAGGGACGCTTCTGCTTCGCCTCGACCTCCGAGGTCTACGGCGATCCGCTGGTCTCGCCGCAGCCGGAATCCTATCGCGGCTCGGTGGATTGCACCGGGCCGCGCTCCTCCTACGACGAAAGCAAGCGCTGCACCGAAGCCTTCCTGTTCGAGAGCCAGCGCGTGCGCGGGCTCGACGTGCGGGTGGTCCGGCTGTTCAACGTCTACGGCCCGCGCACCCGCGAGGATGACGGCCGGGCGGTGTCGAACTTCATCATGCAGGCGCTGACCGGGCGGCCGCTCACCATCTATGGCGACGGGTCGCAGTCGCGAAGCTGGGGCTATATCGACGACATCGTCGAGGGGCTGGAGCGGTTCTTCTGGCGCGATCCGATCGACCGCCGCGGCCCGCTCAACATCGGCAACGACCGCGAGATCCCGGTGATCGACGTGGCGCGCTACATCTGCGACCTGGTGCCGGGCGCCCGCATCGCTCATCTCGACCCGATGCCGCAGGACCCGACCAACCGGCGCCCGGATCTCACGATCGCGGCCGCCGCGCTGCCGGGCTGGACCTGTCATGTGCCCTATGAACGCGGCGTGCGGCTGACGCTCGACTGGTTCAGGAGCCGGATGCGGGTGCAACCGGCCGTGGCCACGGCCTAGCGGGTCGCCAGGGGCTCTCGTGACCAGCGTGTTCCCGCGATCGAAAGTGGCGTCACGACCGGGCGGCGCTCCGATGAGCGCTCCGTCGCCGGCCGTCTCGTTCATCATCCCGGCGCGCAATGCGGCGGCGGTGCTCGCGACCGCGCTCGAATGCCTGCTGCGGCAGACCAGGATCGACTGGGAAGCGATCGTGATCGACGACCAGTCGAGCGACGCGACCGGCGCGCTGGCCCTCGGCTATTGCCATCGCGATTCCCGCTTTCGCATGCTCGAAGGGCCGGGGCGCGGCGTCTCGGCGGCGCGCAATGCCGGTCTCAAGGCCGCATCCGGCACCTGGCTGGTCTTCCTCGATGCCGATGACTGGGTGGTGCCGGCCTATCTCGAAACCATGCTGAAGACCCTCGAGGCCGATCCCGGCAGCGAGGCGGCCTATTGCCAGTATCAACACGTGATGCCCGACGGCGATACCCTGCCGACCGTCTGGGTTCCGGCGGTCGCGCAGATGCCGTTCGAGATCTTCGCCCGCCATTGCGCCGTGGCGATTCATTCCGTCGTCGTCCGGCGATCGGTTGTGGCCGGGCTCAACGGCTTCGATGAATCGCT
>DASZYM010000030.1:0-4191 GCA_035545355.1 Dongiaceae bacterium | reverse complement strand
GGCTCGGCTTCCCGGTCCGCATCGCCGCGGAGCTTCCGGGCGGTCGCCTTCATGGTCCGGATCTGCTGTCTGGCCTCCGCGCAATGATGCTCGATCTCATGGATCAGGCATTCATGCTGCCGGGTCAGCTCCTCGGCCTGGGCGATATTCTGCAACAAGGTCCGGACGGTGACCTCCATCTCGGCCTCCCATTCGCCTTCGCTTCGGAGCGCGCCTGCCGGCGGCGCATCGCGGCGCGCCAGCGCTGCGGACGCGCCATCGGCGCCCAACCGCCCGGGTCCCGTGCGCTTCAGCAGGGCGCGAGACCGCGCAATCGCATTGCGCGATCCATCCGACAGTTCCAGATCGAGGCTGAGCAGCTCTTGCCGGCGGACGCGCCATCGCGAGCGGCTTTCCCGAGCCGTATCGAGCATAGAAGGTTGAACCAGGTCGTTCATCGCGACTCTCCGCTGTTCGAGCGGGAGCGCGGGGGCACGTGAGGTCGTGTCGCTGTCTCTCAGTCGCCGGTGCTCTGAGCTGATCCCGACGATCCCGCATTAATACACCCCCGCCGATGGCGGTTCCACGCCGTTCCCGATTGCCGCACGGGCGCCGCTCTCCCGCGGAGCCGTGCCGAAAAGCCGGGGTCCACGGCACTCTTTGCACGCTTGATGGTTGATCCTTGGGAAAGGAGGCGCCCATGGCCGACGACAAGAGCAAGCCCGGCAAGCCGGACCGCGACCGGATCAGCACCAGCGAGGCGTACGAGCTGGCGGACTGGTCCCGGAAATTCGGGGTCTCGCCGGAGGAGCTGAAGGCGGCGGTTGCCCGCGTGGGGCCGATGGCCAAGGACGTCGCCCGCGCTCTGGGGAAGAGCCTCTGATGAAGCTCGCGATCCTGCGGCGGGATCTGGCGAAAGCGGAGATTCACGTGCGCGACGGCGCGCGGCACGTCGCGCATCAGCAGGCGATCGTCACGGAATTGGAATCCCACGGCCACGACACCGCCCTCGCGCGCGAGCTGCTGGCCAGCCTGCGGAACATGCAGGTCACGCATCAGGCGGACCGCGACCGTATCGCCCGGGAGATCGAGGACGAGGAGAGTGTCCATCAGCGGAGCACCGGCCGCTGAGCCGCCCGATCGCGATGCCCGCTACAGGATCGTCCGCTGCATCAGCGCCACCGCCGCGGTGCTGAACCAGGCGACCGGCGCATCGACGCGCACCATGGCATAGCCGTCCTTGTTGATCAGCAGCGAGACCGGAATCTGGTGGATCTGCAGCGCGCGCGTGAAGACGTTCTTCGGATCCAGATAGGGCGTGAGCGCGGTCAGGCCGCGGTTGATCAGGAAGCCGCGCACCTTCGCCGGATCCGGCTCATCGACCGCGACCGCCAGCACCGCCAGGGTGCCGCCGTGGCGCTGGAGCTGGTCGAGCTGCGGCAGCTCGGTGATGCAGGGCGCGCACCAGGTCGCCCAGATGTTGAGGACCACCGGCCGGCCGCGGAAATCCGAGATCCGCACCGTCTTGCCGTTGCCGTCCTGGAAGGCGAAGTCGCCCATCTGCAGCGGCGGCTCGACGGCGGTGAAGCCGTCGGGCACGTCGCCCTTGGGCAAAGGCGGCGGTGGCAGCGGCGCGCCTGGCCGCGTCAGCCACCATCCCGCTCCGCCCGCCGCGGCGATCACCACCACCGCGGCCAGGATCAGCGCGAGCGGCCGCCGCGCCATGATCAGGAGGCTCCGCCCTTCAGGTAGTGCTCGATCAGCGCCTTGGCTTCCGGCGAATCCCATTGAGCCGGCCCTTCCATGCGGCCGACCACGTGGCCGTCGCGGTCGAGTAGCACCGAGGCCGGCAGGCCGGTCACCTGCAGCGCCTGCTCCAGCGCGCCTCGGGTGTCGTTGTAGAGATCGAGATGGGTGATACCGGCGCGGCGATAGAACGGCGCCGATTTCTTGATCCCCTGCGCATCAGTCGAGACCGCGACCACCGCGAGCCCCTCCCCGCCCAGATCGGCCTGCAGCTTGTCGAGCTCGGGCATCTCGGCGACGCAAGGCGGGCACCAAGTCGCCCAGATGTTCAGCAGCACCACCTTGCCGTGGAAGGAATCCAGCGTCACCGGCTGTCCCATGCTGTCCTCGAACGGGGTGGCCGGGCCTTCCACCGGGGGTGTGATCGGGCTAAAGTCGCCGGCCAATCCGGCAAATTTGGGCGGTTCCGCGGCAAAAGCGCTGGCAGAAGCCAGCAGCAAGGCAGCGCCTACCGACGGGGCAAGATATTTCGAGATCATGACGCGACAGAATCCTTCCAAGCAACACGCCGAGAGCCAAGCCGCGGATACCACGCCGCGGATGTGGGGTGGCCGCTTCGCCGCCGGCCCCTCGGCGATCATGCAAGAGATTAACGCCTCGATCGATGTCGATAAAAGGCTTTATGCCGAGGATATTGCGGGCAGTTTGGCGCATGCGGCGATGCTGGCCGCCCAGGGCATCATCTCCAAGGAGGACGGTGCGGCCATCGCCCGCGGCCTCAACCAGGTGAAGGCCGAGATCGATGCCGGCAGCTTCGCCTTCGACGCGGCGCTCGAGGACATCCACACCAATGTCGAGGTGCGGCTGAAGGCGATCATCGGCGATGCCGCCGGGCGCCTGCACACCGCCCGCTCGCGCAACGACCAGGTCGCGACCGATTTCCGCCTCTGGGTCCGCCGCGCGGTGGACGAGTTGACCGTGGATCTTAAAGACCTGATCTCGGCCTTGATCGACCGCGCCGAGGAGCATGCCGGCACGTTGATGCCGGGCTTCACCCATCTGCAGCCGGCCCAGCCGATCACCTTCGGCCATCACCTCATGGCCTATGTCGAGATGTTCGGGCGGGATGTCGGCCGCCTCGCCGATTGCCGCAAGCGGCTGAACGAGAACCCGCTGGGCGCGGCGGCGCTCGCCGGCACGTCCTTCCCGATCGACCGCCACGCGACGGCCAAGGCCTTGGGCTTCGACCGGCCGACCGCCAACTCGATGGACAGCGTCGCCGATCGCGATTTCGCGCTGGAATATCTGGCGGCGCTCTCGATCGTCGCAACGCATCTCTCGCGCTTTGCCGAGGAGATCGTGCTCTGGTGCTCGGACGGCTTCCGCTTCATTGCGCTTTCGGATGCCTTCACCACCGGCTCCTCGATCATGCCGCAGAAGCGCAATCCCGACGCCGCCGAGCTGGTGCGGGCCAAAGCCGGCCAGGTGATCGGCGCCTTCACCCAATTGCTGATCGTGATGAAGGGCCTGCCGCTGACCTATGGCAAGGACATGCAGGACGACAAGGCGCCGACCTTTGCCGCGACCGACACGGTGCGCCTGGGCCTCGCCGCCACCGCCGGCATGGTGCGCGACATGGCGCCCAATGCCGAGCGCATGAAAGCCGCCACCGAGACCGGCTTCCTGACCGCGACCGATCTCGCCGACTGGCTTGTGCGGAAATTGAACGTGCCGTTCCGCAGCGCCCATCACACGACCGGCGAGCTGGTGCGCCTCGCCGAAGGGAAGAACACCGCCCTCTCCGACCTCACCCTCGCCGAGATGCAGAAGATCGAGCCACGGATCACCGACGACGTCTACTCGGTGCTGACCGCCGAGCATTCCGCCGCCAGCCGCGTGAGCTTCGGCGGCACCGCCCCCGCCAACGTGCGCCAAGCCGCCAAGGCCGCGCGGGAGCGGCTGCTGTGAACATCCACCGCGTCATCGCCGCCCTGCTCCTCAGCGCCCTGGTCGCCGTCGCCGCTTGCGGCAAGAAGGGCGACCCGGTTCTGCCCAATGGGCAGAAGGACGACTTCCCGCATCAATATCCGCAATCCACCGATCCGCAGACCGGCGTCTTCAGCAATTGACCATGAACGCATTTCATCACCGCGACGGCGCGCTTTACGCCGAGGACGTGCCGCTGCGCCGCATCGCCGAGGAAGTCGGCACGCCGTGCTACGTCTATTCCGCCGCCACGATCGCCGCGCGCTACCACCGCTATGAGAGCGCGCTTTCCGGCTTCAACGCCCGGGTCTTCTATTCGGTGAAGGCCAATTCCAACCAGGCGGTGCTGACGCTGCTCGGCAAGCTCGGCGCCGGGGCAGATGTCGTTTCCGTCGGCGAGATGTACCGCGCATTGAAGGCCGACATCGCCGCCAAGGACATCGTCTTCGCCGGCGTCGGCAAGACGCGGGACGAGATGGC
>DASZYM010000029.1:0-2615 GCA_035545355.1 Dongiaceae bacterium | reverse complement strand
GCCTCGCCTTCCGGCGCCGGCTCGCGGAACTTGCGGATCCAGGCGGCGCAATGCGCGTCATGGCCCATCAGCGTGTCGGCGCCCATGATGCCGGTCATCTCTTCGGCATGCAGCGGGTTCATGATGGCGCTGGTCATGCCGGCGCCGACCGCCATCGCCAGGAAGGCTTGGTTGAGGCCGTGGCGGTTCGGCAGGCCGAAGCTGATGTTGGAGGCGCCGCAGGAGGTGTTGACCTTCAGCTCCTCGCGCAGGCGCCGGATCAGCTTGAACGCCGCCTGGCCGGCATTGCCCAGCGCGCCGATCGGCATCACCAGCGGATCGACCACGATGCTGGAATAGGGGATGCCGTAATCCGCCGCGCGGTGGACGATCTTCTTCGCCACCTCGAAGCGCACGTCGGGATCCTCGGAGATGCCGGTCTCGTCGTTGGAGATGGCGATCACCGCGCAATCGTATTTCTTCACCAGCGGCAGGATCACCTCCAGCCGCTCTTCCTCGCCGGTCACCGAGTTCAGCAGCGGCCGGCCCTTATAGGCGGCCAAGCCCGCTTCCAGCGCCGCGACGATCGAGGAATCGATCGAGAGCGGCACGTCGGTCAGCGACTGCACGAGCTGGATGGTCTCGGCCAGGATCTTCGGCTCGTCGGCCATCGGGATGCCGGCATTGACGTCCAGCATATGGGCGCCGGCCTCGACCTGGGCGAGGGCGTCGGCCTTCACGCGGCTGTAATCGCCGGCCGCCATCTCCGCCGCCAGCAGCTTGCGCCCGGTCGGGTTGATGCGCTCGCCGATCACGCAGAACGGCCGATCGAAGCCGATGACCACTTCCTTGGTGGCCGAGCTGATGACGGTGTCGGTCATGGGAACTCAAATCCTCTCTTAACTGGCGGCAACGGGTTCTGCGGGGCGCGCCTCGCGGCGCGGTTTTCTGTTCTTCATCACGCCCGAGGCGTGGATGATCTCGTTCACGAACTCTTCCTGGCGGTAGGCCATGACATGGATGCCGGCGACGCCCTCGATCTCCTTGATCTCCTGGATCAGGTCGATGCAAAGCTGCTTGCCCTCGGCCTTCTGGTCCTTGGCCTTCTCCAGCCGCTCCAGGACCGGCTCCGGGATGTGTACGCCGGGCACGTTGTTCTTCATCCAGCGTCCGGTCTTGGCCGAAGGCAAAGGCCCGACGCCGACCAGGAAGAACGCCTTTTCGTGCAAACGGTTCTCCCGGACCTTCTCCATGAACTGCTTCAGCAGCGGCACGTCGTAGCAGTACTGGGTCTGGATAAACTGCGCGCCCGCCGCGATTTTCTTCGCGATATGGACGCCGCGCCACTCGAAAGGCGGCACGAAAGGATTGGCCGCCGCCCCCAGGAAGACTCGGGGCGGCACGGTTAATTTCCGACCCGACAGGAACTTGCCCTCGTCCCGCATGGTGCGGATGCAGGCCAGCAGCGAGGTCGAATCGAAGTCGAAGACCGGCTTGGCCTGGGGCTGGTCGCCGGCCTGCACGCCGTCGCCGGTGAGGCAGAGAATGTTCTGCACGCCCATGGCGGCGGCACCCAGCACGTCGCCCTGGATCGCGATCCGGTTCCGGTCGCGGCAGGAAATCTGCATGATGACGGCATAGCCGGCGCGGGTCAGCAGCGAGCAGATGCCGACCGAGGACATGTGGCAGTTGGCGCCGCTGGCATCGGTAGCATTGATCGCATCGCAGACTTCCGAGAGCACCAGGGCGCGGTCATAGACGTCGCGGGGATCGGCGGAATCCGGCGGGTTCAATTCGGCGGTCACCGCGAAGCGGCCCGAGCGCAGGATGCGCTCCAGCCTTCCGCCCGAGGAATGGCCGGGCAGATTCGGCAGCGGCGCGCCGGGATCGTAATGCGGCGGAAGATCGGGATTCACGCCGCCTTCTCCGCCTTGGGGGTCGCGTCGCTCTTCGGCGCCGCCGCCTTCGGAGCCGGCGCCTTCGCCGGCTTGGGCGCGAACTCGCCGATCTTCTTGGTCATGCGCACGACCCGGAGCCAGGCCGACTTGCCCTTGATGCTGTAATCGACCTGGAGCTGGACGTTGCGGATCTTCTCCAGCCCGTCATCCATCCGCGCCGCGCCCTGCCAGCCCTGGACCCAGACGCATTTCATCTCCGGCTTCACCTCGCAGTGGCCGTTGGGGCGGACGCCGCCGCAGGGGCCGTTGCGCAGGGTCTTCGGGCAGTTCATCGGGCAGGACATGCCGGTCGAGGAGAGCGCGCATTGCCCGCACATCTGGCAGTCGAACAGGAAGCCCTTCGAAGCCTTCTCCATCGCCTGGAACGGCTTCTCCAGCCGGTCGTAGCCGATGCGGTTCCACAAGGGATGCAGCGCCACCAGCGCCTTCTCGAAGGCCTGGTAGAAGCGGTTCAACCCGCGGGCATGCCGGACCGACCAGAGGCGAACCGCATACATGGCGTCAGGCCGCCTTCCCGCCGGCTTCGACCAAAGCGTTGAGCTTCGCCTCGTCGAACTCGGTCTCGATCTCGGCGGCCTTCCTGCTGGCCTCGGCCTGCAGGTCGTCGCCGACCTCGCCGATGGCGACCTTGCGCCATTCGGCGAGATAGGAATCGGTGTCGCGCAGCTTCGCCTTCAT
>DASZYM010000028.1:0-3781 GCA_035545355.1 Dongiaceae bacterium | reverse complement strand
AGTGGTCTGGTAGAGCTTCAGGCCGAAGGCCGGGCTGATGCCGATCACCACCTCGGCCGGATCGCTGCCGGGCTCGGCGGGTCCGGCGTCGCGGTAGACGATGCGGCGGTTCTCGGCCTTGGCATGGCGGTTCTGGTCGCGGAGCACGACCTCGCGGTCGAGCACGTCGCGGATATGCATGATCTCGTCGCGGCGCGCGTCCGGCAGGCGGTAGCCGGTGCCGGGGCCCGCATAGTCGTTGGGATCGTTGACCGCGCTGATCACCCTGCCCTGGCGCACCACGGCCGAGGTCTGGAGATAGTCGCCGGAGACGCGGAGCTTCACCACGTTCAAGAGGTTCGCCGCCTCCTCGACGAAGCCGCGCTTGTGCAGAGCGAGGATCACATCGACCACGGTGACGCCGCGCCCCTTGATCGCCTCGCTGATGAGGGTGACCTCGCGCGGCATGTAGCTCTCGGTCTCCTCGGAGCCGGAGGCGACCTGCACGCTGGCCTTCATCGCAGCCGTGGGTTTTGCGAGGTTGAGCTCCTCGAAGACGGCGCTGATCGCCTCCAGGCCGCGGCCGCGCACGTCGAGTACCTTGGTCTCATCGACCGGGATCAGGCCGCCATCGGCCTCGAAGTCGCGCTGGAGGACCAGGAAGTCCTCCATCTCCTCGCCGTTGAAGGAGGATGGGTTGAAGGAATTGTCGTAGGCCTTGATCGTGCCGAAGCCGGAGCAGATGAGGTCCGAGCCGGCGATCAGCACCGGGAGGATCTTGGCGCCGACGCGGATCTCGGATTCCGAATGCCGCGCATCGTTGCCCGAGGCGCATTCGAGATCGAGCCAGACTGCCAGCAGGTTCTCCGCCATCAACTCGCGCACGCCGCCGGGCACCGTCGCCGTCACCGGCGCGCCGTCGATGCCGCCGTTCTGCGTGCCCTGCACGCCCATGGCGCGCTGCAGGCAGAGGCAGCGCGCCTCGAGATAGAGCAGCGATTTCGATTCATGGAAGCCCATCAGCAGCTCGGAACCCGCTCCCGAGGTGCAGCGCATCTTGATGCCGCGCGAGGCATAGGCGGCGGCGAGGAAGGCCTTGGACCAGGGCGTGTCGTCGCCATCGATGAAGGCGCGCTCGGTGCCGTAGACGGACACGGTCTCGGCATAGGAGGAGAACCCCGCCATGCCGATCTGCAATTCCTCCGCTTCCTCCGAGGAGCATTGGAAGAGCGTACCCCAGCGGCCGACCGCGGCGCCGACCGCGCAGGCGACGGCGTTGGACCAGGCGTTGCGGGCGACGCGCTGCGTCGTCTCGATCTCGTCGAAGCCGAAGGCGACGGCGGTCGCCGCATCGGCGGCGAGCTGCAGCGGATCGTCCTTGGCGTTGGTGACATGGCCCTGATTGCCGGGAGTCTTGCGCGCCCGCATCTTGGAATAAGCGAAGGCGATCTCCATGGCGTTGAGCTGCGCCACGACCTCGGCGAGCTTTGCCGGGGTGAGGCCGTGGGCGAGCCGCGTCAGCTCCGTGCGCGGCACGTTGAAATCGACCAGCCGACGGGCGAGCTCCGACGAGGGCATCGCCATCGCCTGCTCGGCGACCTCGATATCGATGTGATGCCGGGCGATGAAGAGGTCGATCATGTCGAAATCGGCCTCGGCCTTGCCGTCGAGGCCGACGACCCTGCCATTGGCGATCTTCAGGCCGGGCTTGGGATCCTGGGGCGAGGTGAAGGCGGCGAAGCCGTTCTGGGCATCCTCGACGGCATAGCGGTCGAGGCGCAGCGGGCGCTCGTCCCAGTCGGCGAAGCGGCGCCATCGGTTGGCACCCGCCGGATTCGAAGCCTGTGGCGCGTTTGACCTGATATCGTCAGCCATGGCCAATCTCCCGGTCAGCCGCCGGCTTGCGCCGGTTCTTGCTGGCCGGGATATTAGCGCCGCTGTGTCGGCTCTGTCACGGGGATGACCGGAGTCTCACGGGCTCCGGGTTTCGGCGTCATTCCTTGATGAGTTGATGGATGAAGTCCGGCTTGCCGATCTCGACGCCCATATGGCGCAGGATGTCGTAGGCGGTGGTGGTGTGGAAATAGAAGTTCGGCATCGCGAAATGGAAGAGATAGGCGCGGCCCTTGAACGTGGCCGGCTCGCCGCGGAGCTGGATGGTGACGTCGCGGGTCTCCGCGCCGTTGAACTGCTCGGGCTTCAAGGTGGCGATGAAGTCGAGCGTCTTGGCGATGCGCGCCTTCAGATCGGCGAAGCTGGTTTCGGTATCGTCGTATTTCGGCGGCTCGACTCCGCACAGCCGCGCGCTCGCCCCCTTCGCGAAATCGGTCGCGATCAGGACCTGGCGGGTGAAAGGGAACATGTCCGGCGAGAGGCGGCCGCTGGTGAAGACCGACGGGTCGATCTTCCTGGCCTCGGCATGGGAAGCGGCCTTGTCGATGATCGTGGACAAGGCACCCAGCATCTGGCGGAAGACCGGGATGGTGGCGTGGTAGAGCGACATGGGATGTTTCCTCGGCGGGTTTATTGGACTCGGAGAGTCGGCGGGAGATTGGACCTGACGGGATTCGATTCGCAAGCAGCACCGGGGGTCGCTGTCGTCGCGCTGCTGCTGCACCGCTGCGAGTCACACGATGCTTAAGACCAAATGGCCGTCCCTCGCCGCCCTCGCCGGAGCGCAGGTGCTGGCTCTGTCGCTGTGGTTCTCGGCGACGGCGGTGGTGCCGAGCCTGCGCGCGGCCGGAGAGATCGATGCGTTGAGCGCGTCGCTGTTCACCAGCGCGGTACAGGCCGGGTTCGTGGTCGGCACCTTGGTCAGCGCGGTCTTCGGGCTCGCCGACCGGATCGATCCGCAACGCTTCTTCGCCGTCTCGGCGGTGTTCGCCTGCGCGGTCAATGCGCTGATCCTTGTCGTGCCGCCGGACGGATGGGCGGTGCCGCTGCTCAGATTCCTGACCGGCATGGCGATGGCCGGCATCTATCCCGTGGGCATGAAGCTGGCGGCGACCTGGGCCAGGCGCGATCTCGGTTTGCTGGTCGGGATCCTGGTGGGCGCGCTGACCTTGGGCTCCGCCGCGCCGCATCTCTTCAACGCTCTGGGCGGCGTCGATTGGCGCGCCACCATCGCGGCGACCTCGATCGCCGCGATCGGCGCGGCTCTGCTGATCAACTTGGCCGGGCTCGGGCCGAATGCGCCGAAGCCCCGCGCCTTCCATGTCGGCGCGGTGCTGGAGGCGTTCCGCATGCCGGCGCTGCGCCTCGCCAATCTCGGCTATCTCGGGCACATGTGGGAGCTCTACGCGATGTGGGCGTGGATCGCGACCTACTTGACCGCGAGCTTCGCGCTGACGATGAGCGGCGAGACCGCGACCTTCTGGGCGCGGATCGGCGCCTTCGCCACGGTGGCGTCGGGGGCGATCGGCTGCCTCGCCGGCGGGCTCGCGGCCGATCGCTGGGGACGGACCACGGTCACCATGACGGCGCTGGCGGTCAGCGGCTCCTGCTCGCTGCTGATCGGCATGGTGTTCGGTGCGAGCCCGGCGCTGGTGATGCTGGTCGCGATCGTCTGGGGCATCAGCGTGGTCGCGGATTCGGCGCAGTTCTCGGCCAGCGTCACCGAGCTCTCGGTACCGGAGCATCTCGGCACAATGCTCACCATCCAGACCTCGACCGGGTTCCTGCTGAGCATGCTGACCATCCATCTGGTGCCGATGGCGGCTGACCTGGTCGGCTGGCGCCTGGCCTTCGCCATCCTGGCGCCGGGGCCGGTGGTCGGCATCTGGGCGATGGGCAAGCTGCGCGC
>DASZYM010000027.1:0-3828 GCA_035545355.1 Dongiaceae bacterium | reverse complement strand
TCGGTCGCCCGTGCGCTCAGGCCGATCACCGGCACCGCGGCGGTGCGGCTCTCCTGCTTCAGCCGGTTCATGGTCTCGAACCCGTCCATGCCGGGCAGGTTGATGTCCAGGATGATGAGGTTGACCGGCTCGCTCGCCGCGATCGCCAGCCCGCTCTCGCCGCTATAGGCGACCTTGAGCTCGGTCGCGGGCAGCGTCTCGAACAAGGTCTTCATCAGGTGGACGTTGGCCGGGTTGTCCTCGACATAGAGCGCGACCTTGGGCTCCGTGCGCTCGGCGCGTTGCGCCGCCTGCCGGCGCAGCACGCCGCGCACCGGAGGCGGCGGCGCCGGGTGGACCCGATCGGCCTCCAGCAGGTCGATGTGGAACCGGGTGCCGCCGCCGGCGCGGTTCTCGACCGCGATCGACCCTTGCATCGCTTCCACGAGCTGCTTCACCAGAGCGAGCCCGATGCCCACCCCTTCGATCTCCTGATGGTCGGGATGCAGCCGCTTGAACGGCCGGAACAGATCCCCGATCTGGTCCTCGGGGATCCCGATGCCGGTATCCTCGACGGTCAGCCGCACGCGGCCGTCGCCGCCGCGCGCGGTCGCGAGATGGACCGCGCCGTCCGGATGATTGTACTTCACGCCGTTGGTCAGCAGATTGACCACGCATTGCGTCAGGCGCAGCGGATCGGCCAGGACCGGCGGCGTCGCGTCGAGCGCGGTGGTGATGGCGACGCGCCGCCGCTCCGCCATGGTCGCGACGATCGAGATCGATTCGACGACGGTCGTCGCCAGGTCCATGCCCTGGACCGCGATGTTGAACTGCCCGGATTCGATCCGCGCGATGTCCAGGATGTCGTCGATCAAGGTCGCGAGATGGCGCGCCGGCCCCAGGATCGACTGCAGATAATCCTGGTATTGCGCCGGCGCGATTTCGGTCTGCGGCGTCATCTGCAGGAGCTGCGCGAAGCCCAGGATCGCGTTCATCGGCGTCCGCAGCTCGTGCGACATGCGCGAGAGGAACTCGGTCTTGGCGTTGCTGGCGAGCTCGGCATGCGTGCGCGCCTCGCCCAGCGCGGCATAGGTCTTCTTCTGCTCGGTGATATCGCGCACGATGCCGACATAGGCGTGCCCGCCGCCGCGCCGCGTCTCGCCGACCGCGATCGTCATCGGGAAGACCGTGCCGTCCTTGCGCCGGCCCTCGACCTCCCGCGTCACCCCCATGACCTGCGACCGCTCGGCGGCATGGCGAGTCTCCAGGTAGGCGCCGTGCGCCCGGGCATATTCGGGCGGCATCAGCAGGGAGATGTTGCGGCCGATCACGTCCTGGGCCGCATATCCGAATAGGCCCTCGGCCGCCGGGTTGAAGATCCGGATCGTCCCGTCCCGGTCGGTGATGATGAGGCCGTCTACCACGGTATCGATAACGGCGCGCAGCACGTCGCCTTCGTCCGTGCGGCGGTCTTCGAACATACCTACACCATCACGCCATCTCGCCTGGGGAGGTCGATTGGAGCGGGCAATGGGTTAATTTTGGTTTAATATTCCTAATCTTAACGTTGATATATGCTGGCCGCGGCCTGCGCTGCAAGCCATTGAAATCAATGCCTGAAATGCCGGGTGCCGGTGAACACCATGGCGAGGCCGGCTTGATCTGCAGCGTTAATCACTTCGTCATCGCGCATCGAGCCCCCCGGTTGGATCACCGCGGTGGCGCCTGCTTCGGCGGCGGCCAGCAATCCGTCGGCGAACGGGAAGAAGGCGTCGGAGGCGACAACCGAGCCCTTGGCCCAGCTTCCGGTCTCGCCGGCGGCCTTGGCGGCCTCCGCCGCCTTCCATGCCGCGATGCGCGCGGAATCGACCCGGCTCATCTGCCCGGCGCCGATCCCGACCGTGGCGCCGTCCTTGGCATAGACGATGGCGTTGGACTTCGCATGCTTGGCGACCTTGAAGGCGAACAGCATGTCGGCGATCTCGCGCGCGCTCGGCGCGCGTTTGCTCACCACCTTGAGATCGCCGGCGCCGACCGAAGCCGCATCCCGGCTCTGCACCAGGAATCCGGCGGCGATGCTGCGGGCGGTGAAGCCCGCCGCTTTCGCATCGGGCAGCGCACCGGTCTCGATCAGGCGCAGGTTCTTCTTCGCCCCCAGCACCTGCAAGGCCTCCGGCGTGAAAGCCGGGGCGATGATCACCTCGGAGAAGATCTTCGCGATCTCCTCCGCCGCGGCCCCGTCGAGCGCGCGGTTGGCCGCGATGATGCCGCCGAAGGCCGAGACCGGATCGCAGGCCAAGGCCCGGCGATAGGCGGTGGCGAGATCGGGTGCCGTCGCGACGCCGCAGGGATTGGCATGCTTGATGATGGCGATCGCGGCGTTGGTCGGATCGAACTCGGCCGCCAGCTCGAACGCCGCATCGGCATCGTTGAAATTGTTGTAGGAGAGCTCCTTGCCCTGGAGCTGCCGGCCCAGCGCCACGCCCGGCCGCGGCTCGCCGGTCAGATAGACCGCCGCCTGCTGATGCGGATTCTCGCCATAGCGCAGCGTCTGGCTGAGCTTGCCCGAAATGGTGAAGCGCGACGGGAAGGCATCGCCCGCCTCCTGATCCATCCAATGCGCGATCGCCGCATCATAGGCCGCGGTGCGCGCATAGGCGGTCCGGGCGAGACGCCGCCGGAGCGCGCGGGTCGTCGCGCCGTCATGCTGCGTCATCTCGGCGATCACCGCGTCATAATCGCCGGGATCGACGACGACGGTGACGAAGTCATGGTTCTTGGCCGCGGCGCGGATCAGCGCCGGACCGCCGATATCGATGTTCTCGATGCAATCGTCCCAGGGCTTGCCGGCCGCGACCGTCGCCTCGAACGGGTAGAGGTTGACCACGACCAGATCGATATCGGCGATGCCATGGGTCTTCTGCGCCTGCGTATGGGTCGCCAGGTCGCGGCGCGCAAGAATGCCGCCATGGATCTTCGGATGCAGCGTCTTCACCCGCCCATCCATGATCTCCGGAAAGCCGGTATGGGCGGAGACGTCGGTCACCGTGAGGCCCAGCTTGCGCATCGCCTCCGCCGAGCCGCCGGTCGAAAGCAGCTCGACATTCTTGCTGCTGAGGAACCGCGCGAGATTTTCAAGCCCGCTCTTGTCGGAGACGGAAATCAACGCGCGGCGGATGGGATGGTCGGTCATCTGGGTCCTGTATTGATGGAAAGCGAAGCCAGGCGCCTGCTGTCTTCTTCCCCAATCTTGGAGAGGGGAAAAGAGCGAGTCAGGTCTGCCTCTCGCTGAAAGCAGTCACCGCCGCCCGCCCTCGCGCTGCAGCAGCCATTTGATCTCGGTGCGGTCGCTTTCGATCACGCCCATCACCACCAGTTGCTGCGTGCGGCGCACGCGGCCGCCGGCGCCGATCGAGGCGCTCTCGGCCAACGCCACTTCGCCGCCCTGCACCCGCATGCGCCAGAACGAGCCCTTGGCGAGCTTCAGGATCGCCGCCTGGCCGTTCTGGGTGATCGAGGCATGCACGTCGGGATGCAGATGGAAGCGCAGCGCGAAGCTGTTGCCGCCTTTGCCGACCAGCTGGTCCTCGCCCATGAAGTCCTCGCCATTGGCCGAGAGATAGAGCCGCCGCCGGTGAATGAGGCCGAAGCCCTCCTCGTAGCCGTTGTGCGAGAGGTCGAGCCAGATCTGTCCGTTGGTCTCCTCGCGCCGCGAGGTCACGATGTCGGGCTTCAAGGCGATGCCGCCCATCTTCATCCCGCCGCCGATCGCCTTCCGGGGCGGCAGCAGCATCGACGAGTTCACGTTGTCGACGATCATGGTCGAATGCGCGGCCGAGGTCCTTTGCA
>DASZYM010000026.1:0-25384 GCA_035545355.1 Dongiaceae bacterium | reverse complement strand
GGCGGCGGCGCGCTGCTCCTGCTCACGCATCCGGCGCTGGCCCAGAGCGTCACCCTCGATCTCGGCGGCAGCGATCGCGGCGCCTTCACCGGCAAGGTGATCCAGCTCATCGCGCTGATGACGATCCTGAGCATCGCGCCGGGCATCCTGGTGATGATCACCTCCTTCACCCGGATCGTGGTCGTGCTGTCGATCCTGCGCTCGGCGATCGGCGCGCAGACGACGCCGCCCAACATGGTGCTGACCAGCCTGGCGATGTTCCTGACCGCCTTCACCATGGCGCCGACCTTCGAGCAGGCCTACGACGCCGGCATCCGGCCGCTGCTCGACCAGAAGATCGACGAGGAGACGGCCTTCAACCAGGGCATGGCGCCGTTCAAGACCTTCATGCTGGCCCAGGTGCGGGAGAAGGACCTGGCCTTGTTCATCGATCTCTCCAATGCCGGCACGGTCGCGACCCCGCAGGACACGCCGTTGAAGGCGCTGATCCCCGCCTTCATGGTCAGCGAGCTGCGCCGTTCGTTCGAGATCGGTTTCCTGATCTATCTGCCGTTCCTGATCATCGACATGGTGGTCGCCTCGGTCCTGATGTCGATGGGCATGATGATGCTGCCGCCGGTGACGGTCGCCCTGCCCTTCAAGCTCATCTTCTTCGTGATGGTGGACGGCTGGTACCTGATCGCCGGCAGCCTGGTGCGGAGCTTCAACCCGGCGGGATAGAGCCTCGGATGGTCAAATAGCTCACTGCGCGCTCGACTGCTGCTGGGTCGGCGTCTGCTCCGCGGTCTGCGGCGTGGCGCCGGGCAAGGGAGCGGCGCCGGAATTGGGGCTCTCCATCGGCACGGTCGGGCCGTTATCCGGGCTGGGCTCGGTGGTGCGGCTCAGGCTCTTGCTCTTGAGGATCTTCTTGTATTCGTCGACGAAGCTGCCGAGCTGATCGACGCTCTTCATTTGCGCCGTGATCGATTCCACGAGGCCGCTGTCGGGCGAGGTCAGAACCTGGAACGGCTCGGCCAGCGCGCTCTGCGCCATGTCCTTGCCGAAGGAACGACCGAGCTCCTTCAAGCCGCGCCGGTCGTTGGCGAGCGAGAGCGCCACCGCGCGGTTCAACACGAGGCTGGCCAGGACCGGATCGAATTGCGGCGCAGGCGGCTGCGCATTCGCATTGGGCTGCGCGCCGGATTGCGTGCCGGCGGCCGGCGGGGTCGCCGCGGCGGCGCCGTTGGCGGCGGGCGCGGGCGGCGCCGTCGTCGTATCCGGCGTTGTATTCGCCGCATCGGCCGCCGCCGCGGCCTGCGCCTGGGTCAGCGCCTTGTCGAGCACGCTCGCGGGGTTCTTGGTGATGTCGGTGGCGGATGCGGTCTGCGCCGCCTTCTCCGCCGCGCGCTTGGCCTGCTCGGCCTCGATCAACTGGCCCAAGGCTTCGGCCGCGCTCGGCCATTCTTTCAGCTTCCAGAACATATCGGATTTCAGCCACAGGCCTTCGAGGCTGGCATCGTCGCGGACCAGCCCGATGCCCTTCAGCGTGTCGCCGGTATCGAACAGCGCGCGCGCCTGCAGCCGCTTGCGCTCGGCCACGATGTCGGGCGAGCCGGCCGGGTCGTCGCTCTCCTTCAGCGCCTGCAAGGCAAGATCCGGCTTGTCGTCGAGCAGGCGGACCGCGGCCAGGCGCGTGCCGGCCTCGACCTTGTCCGCGCCGGAGAGACGGGTCCTCACCTGCCGCTCCAGGATATCGCCGGCGCGGTCGAAGAGGTCGAGCTTCACCAGCCGGTCGGCCAGCGCGGCGATCATTCGATCGCCCTCCGCGCCCGGCGGCGTCAGCTCGCGGAACTCGTCATAGAGCGCCACCGCCGTCATCGGCGACAGCTTGTCGGCGGCGCCGCCGAGATAGAGCTGGCGGAACTCGTCCGCCATGTCTGCGGCGGCCTGCTTGGCCAGCGGATGATCGGGGAAATGCGTCGCCGCCTGGCGCAGGGTGATGAGGCTGCGGCGCGGCTGGCCGGCGTCGAAATAGAGCTTGCCGAGCTTGTAGAGCAGGTCGAACTCGAAGGTGTCGCCGCGCCAGAGGAAGCGCAGCGCCTCAAGCTCCTTCGCCGCTTCCGCGGGATCGATGCTCTTGTCGTCGAGCTCCTGGGAAACCAGCGCGAAGCGTGACCGCGCCTTGATCTCGTCGACCGGACTGTCCTGCAGCTTCTCCCAGGCGGCCTTGGCGGCATCCTTCTGGCCGAGCTTCGCCAGGCGCAGGCCGTCGAGATAGCCGGCCCGCGCCGAGGCGTCGGCATCCGGATTGTCGGACTTCAGGGGATCGAGATAATTCTGCGCCGTCAGCGGGTCGCCGTAATCGAGCAAAGCCTTCGTCGCCAGCACGCGGGCATCGGTGCGGAACGGCTTCGGATAGGGCTGGAGGTCCGGCAGCGGGCCGCCGAAAAGCTTGGCCGCGTCGGCGGTCCGTCCCTGCTTCTCGGCGATGACGGCACGCATCAGATTGGCCTCGGGCACGTCTTTCAATACCGGCGATGCCAGCAGGCGCGAGGCGTTGTCCGAATCCCCCGCCATGGTATAGGCGGCGGCGCCGATCGCCATGATCAACGGATCGTTCTTGGCGTTGCCGTCATCCTTCAGGATCTGCTCGATCGGCCCCGTCGCCTCGATGCCGTAGCCATTGGCCAGATAGAACTCCGCGAGCTCGAGGCGCGCATGGTTGCGATCGGCCGGCGAGGCGGAATCCATGCGGGTCTTGAGCTCGTTGAGATCGGTCTGGAAATTGTCCGGACCGCTGCCCCGCCACTTGTCGAGATCGAAGAGACCGGCGACCGGCGCCGAGGACTGCGTCGCCGGCGGCGGCGGTGCTCCGTTCGCGCTCGCGGCCGCGGGTGGATTATTGGCTCCGGGCGGCGGCGTGGGCGTCGGCGTCGCCGCAGCAACGGCGGAAGGTGCAGCGGCCGGCGCCTCGGGTTTCGGCGCTTGCGCCACCGGCGTGCCGGCGGGCGGCGCGGTGATGACCACGCCGTTCGGGCTCGCCTGCACCTTGGTCGCGTCGTTCAGCACCTCGACGACGACGCCCTGATGGCTCGCCAACAGCTTGAAATCCGGCCAGTCGGATTCGCGCGCGATGCCGAGGCCCGGAAGCTGTTCCGGCGTCACCACCAGGCGTGCCTGATCGCCGGGGTCCTTGAGCTCGACCGCCGCGCCCGAGGCGATCGCCTGCACGTAGAGACTGGTGCCGCCGCCGGGCAAGGTCTCGCGCTTCTGCTGCAGCGGCCGGGTCGGGCTCACCGCATTGCCCGGCAGCAGGGTCACCTTCCAGCGCGCGCCTTCGGTCGTCGTCGTGACCGAGCCCGCCTTGCCGCCGGTCAGGCGCAGCGCCAGCGAGAAGGGCGACGCGACCTGCTCGATCTTGCCGATCATGGGCTCCAGGCGCTTCAGCGGCCTGAGATCGGCCTTGCCCGGGACATCGAAGGCGAGCCATAGCGCATTGCCGCGCTTGAAGACCGCGAGCGCGACCGGCTTGGGCCAGTCGAAATAGAGCGTCGCGCCGTCCTTGGCGGACAGCGCGGTGACATTCACCACGACCGGCGGCGGCGGCACGCGCGGCGGCTCGAACGTCGAAGGCGGTGTCGCGGTGATCGGCACGGCAACGCCGGGACCGCTGGCGCCGGCACCCGCGACCGGCGCCGGCGGCGCCTCGGCGGGAAGCGGCATCGCGGTCTGCAATTGAGGTGCCGGACCGGCTTCCGGCGCGGCGGGCTGCGGGCCGGCCTCGATCGTCTGGCCCGGCGCGGGCTCGGCGGTGAGCGCCTCCATCGGCATTTCCGGCGGCACCGGCAGCAGACCTTCGGCCGGCGCGGGCGCGGCCGAGGCGACCGTCGGCGTCTCGGTCTTTGCCGGCGGAATATTGGCCGCGTTGCGGTCGTAGATGTCGAGCACCACCGTATGGCCGGAACGGAAATCGCGCACGACGACATCCGGCTTGGTCTGCATGTGCACGGTGACGCCGTCGGGGCGCGGATCGGTACCGATGGCGTTGAGCCGCGACGGCAGGTCGCCGACGGCGCCGTCGAGATCGACCGAGGCCGGAACGCCGAAGACCAGATCGAGCCGATCGCCGGATTGCCGGATCTGATAGGGCACGTCCTTGGGCCAATCGAAGGCCAGGCGCGAATAGCCCTGATGCTCGCCGGCGCGCAGCGTCACTTTGGGCAGCGGCGGCGGTGTCGCGGCCTTGCTCTGCGCGGTGAGTGCGGGTGCGCCGGCGGGCGTGAGCTTGGCACTCGCCGGATCGGGGCCCTTGTCGAGCTGCTGCTGACCGGATTCATCGGCCAGCGCGAAATCCACCGCGAGCTTCGTGCCGTCGTTGAACGCGTTCCAGGTCACGGGGCCGGTGAAATCGAGATCGATCCGGCGCCGGTCGGCCGAGAGCTTCGCGCTCTTGAGATAGGTCTTCAGGTTGCCGAGCGCGCCGGCGAGATCGATCGAGGCCGCGCGGCCGAGCCGCAGCTCCATATGCGCGCCGTCGGCGACGATCTGGCTCGCGACCGGCTGGGTGAAATCCAGCACCAGGCGGCCGAAATCCTCATGCTCTGCGCCACGCGCCCCGACCGACTGCGCATAGGCCGGTGCAACGACCGCAAGCGCCGCGATCACGCCGAGCATCGCCGCCGCCCGGTGCAACCGAACGGCGATCGCTCCATGCGCCGAGAAAGAACGTCGGGTGGCAGACAGCATCGCGAAAAGCATTGCGAATCGGATTGCACGCCTCATGCCACGGGATCATACGCCGTGGGCAATGCTAAGTCTTTGGATTCCCTGCCCCGAGTCAGTGCGTGCCGGTCGGCGCGGGGGCGGTGTCGAAGACGATGAGGACGATCCCGGTCGGCTCGCCGGCAGTGGTCAAGCGGGCGCGGGCAACGATCGGCGCATTAGCGCCGGCCCCCGCCCCCTCCAGCCGTTGCGCGAGACGCACGGCATAGGTGAGGCCGGCCGAGAATTCCGCCGGACGATCGGGCCGGACTTCGACCGCGACGCGATTGGGCAGAGTGTTGAGCGCGCCGCCCAGCGCATGGACGAGACGCTCGCCGGCGGGCGCGTCGGGGATATCGGTCGCGAGCAGCGCCTTGACCGGGAGATGCAGCAGGACGCGGTCGCCCTGCCCCTCCACGGTGATCCCGGACAAGGCCGGATCCTGGTCGAGCTTGGCCCGCATGACGCTGGTGAGGTAGTCGGCGTTGCGCGCATCCTCTTCGGGCGCGGGCTGCATCGCCCGCGGTTCGGACGTCGGCGGAATGTCCTGCACCACCTGGCGACCGGGCACGCCCTGCAGGATCTGGTTGAGCTTGCTCTGGTCGAGGGCCACCAGGGAATAGAGCAGCACGAAGCAGGCGAGCAGGCAGCTCACGAAATCGCAGAAGCTGAGCAGCCAGGGCGGCTGCGGCGTCTCGGTCGGGGCCGGCATCGCCGCGAGCAGGCTGCCCGCATCCTTGGAGATCGGCCCGCTCTCGTTCACGGATTGCCCTCCGAACCCAGCCGCGCATTGGGACGCAGGCGCACGGTGAGCACGATCGCCTCTTTGGCGCCCGGCGTCAGGCTGACCATCGCCGTATCGCTGGCAAAGCCGGCCGCGCGCAGCGCGCCGGCCACGGCGTCGCCGGCGGCAACCGCCTTCTCGTCGAGCACGGGCTCGGTCAGGCCGACCTCGATCTCATAGGCGAAATCGGCGGGTCCGTTCTTCAACGCCTGGGCGGTCTCGTTCAGGATCTGCGCGAAGCCCGGCGCAAGCGCGGTACCGGAGCCGGCGAATACCAGGTCATGCGGCAGGTCGAGCATGAGCACGTCGGAGGTCTCGGCGGTGACACCGGAGACCAGCGGCACCTCGGCGCCGAGCTTGGCGCGCAGGTTGCCGAGCAGGCGCCTGGTCTGCAGATCGGCGGGCACGTCCGGCGACGGCTGCGCCATGCCCTGGCCGGAGAAGGTGCGCTCCAGGCTGGTCATCACCGATTTCTCGCGGCGCTGATCCTTGAGCGAGATGCTGGTCAGCACGACGAAGAAGCAGAGGATCAGGATGAAGAGCCCGACCAGTGTCGGCAGGCTCGGGTTGCGCGCCGGCGCGGGCTTCAGGCCCGAGGCGAGCTGGGCCCATTGCGGCATCGCCCGCCGGATCGCGGCGACGCGCTCGGCATGAGCGGCCGAGTCGCCCGCACCCGAGTCCGAGGCGTGGAAACTCTCGGCTTGGGCGTCGGCGGTCACAGGCGGCCCTTAATCGAAGCTGGCCAGCAGGGCGTCGATGTCGTCCTGCTTGGAGGCGTTGTCCGGAAGCTGCGGGCCGTTGAGCAGCGCCGCATCGTCGAGCTTGGTTTCCTTGGCCGGCTCGGCCTGGGGATGGGCCGACTTGTACTTGGCGATGTCCTCGCCGAAGGCGCCGACCAGGGCGTCGACCTTGGATTCGATATGCTTCAGCGCCTTCACCACCTTGGTGATGCGCTGGCCGGTGATGTCCTGGAAGTTGCAGGATTCATAGACCTGGGTGACGGCTTCGGTGACCTTCTCGCCGATCGCCGGCGGCATCTCGCCGACCAGGCCTTCCAGCGTCTCCATCGCCTGCAGGATGCCGTTGGTCGCCTCCTCGGTCGAGCCGACGATGGCGTCGAGCTCGTCGGTGGCGCTCGGCAGGTGCTCGCTCATGATCTCGTCGGGGCGGAGCGCCGCGATCTCGCTCTTGGCGTTGACGATGTAGCGCGCCAGGGATTCGACCTCGGCATAGAGCTTCAGGTTCATCTCCGAGAGGTCGCCTTCCATGGTCGACAGCATCTCGGACACGACTTCCTCGATCTCGTCGCGCGAGTAGGTGGGAATCTTGGTCTTCAGCGAGCTGAGCTTCGCGACGAGCTCGGCGGGAACCGAACCGGACATTCCACTTCTCCCGGACTTCAACGCGCGCTTAGAAGCTGCCGATGACGGAGGCGAGCTTGGTCTTCAGCGTCGCCGCGTTGAACGGTTTGACGATGTAGTTGTTGACGCCGGCTTCCTTCGCCGCGATCACGTTCTCGGTCTTGCTCTCGGCCGTGATCATGATGAAGGGCAGCGCCTTCAGCTTGGCATCGGCGCGGACCTCGCGCAGGAGCTGGATGCCGGTCATCGGCTCCATGTTCCAGTCGGAGATCACCAGGCCGTAATCCTTGTCGCGCAGTTTCTGCAGCGCCATCGAGCCGTCGGTGGCCTCGTCGACATTGTTGAAGCCGAGCTGCTTCAGCAGGTTGCGGATGATCCGCAGCATCGTCTTGTAGTCATCGACGATGAGGATGTTCATTTGCATATCGACGGCCATCGCATCTTCCTCTCGGCTGTCGCAATTTCCTGCGACCGGATGCTAGTCAAATTGAACGGTAATCGTTAAGTAGCGGTTAAGCTGGGATAATTTCCGTCGAACCCGTTCCCGGCCGGCCGCCTTTCGCCCTTCAGGGCGAGACCGGAAGCTGCTGGCGCTGCGCCAGCTCGAAGGTGAGCTCCTTGGCGCGGGTCGGGGTCATCAGCGCCAGGATCGGCGCCGACTTGCGCTCCTGCATGCGCGAGACGACCTCGAGCAGGATGTCCATGTCGAGCTCCTCGAACACCGCCGCCGCGGCCTTCGGCTTCATGTTGGAATAGATCTTCACCAGGCTCTGGAGCTGCGCCTCCTCGGCGGCACTCCGCTGCTTCAGCAGATCCTGCAAGGTGGACTGCATCGCCTTGAGCTCGGCCATCTTCTGGTCCATCCGCTGCTCGGCGGCGGCGACCAGCGCCTCGCGCTCGTCGAGCTGGCGCGCCCGGGCATCGAGCTCGGCGCGGCGCTTCGAGAGCTGCTGCAGGACGTCGACTTCCTGGTCGGTGTAGTTGAAGGGATCGACCGCGCTGGCGGAATCCGGATTCTGCGTCGCCGCCGCATCGGCCGACGGCGTGGCCGGCGTCTGGGCGGCGTTGGCCGGAGCGCCCGCCGGCGGTGTCGCGCCGGGTGCCGCGGCATTGGCCGCGGGCTGAGCCGGCGGGGCTGCGTTGCCCGCGGGCGCCTGGGCCGTCTGCTGCGCGGTCGGCGCCGCATTGGCGGCCGGCTGCGTGGGTGCATTCGCCGCGCTCGGATTGGCGGGCGCCGGGGTCGCCGGCGGCGTCGGCTGGGTCTGCGCCGCGGCCTCGGTGCCGGCGGTGAAGGCGACATCGTGCCAGATCGCACCGATCTTCACCGTGATCATCAGCGCCCTGGCGCCGAGCAGAACCGGCAGAATGCGGATGGGAGATTTGGCCATCGGTCGCTCCTTCTAGCGCATGCCCGAGAGCGAGGAGAGGAAAGCCGCCGCTTCCGGCGAGCTCTCCTCGGCCGCGGCGATCGTTGCCGGCTCGGCGGCGCGCGGATCCATGCGCTCGCCGCGACGATCCAGAGCGGCACCGGGCTGCTTCTCGAACGCGCTCATCAACATTTCGGCATTGCGCGATTGCGCAATGACATTTTCCAGCCGCACCGAAGCCGCGTCGGCGCGGCCGATCAGCAGACGCAGGTCGTCGGACGCGCGCTGCATCTCGGCGATCACCTGGCGGCCGCGCTCGGAGCCGGTGTCGAGCTGCTTGCCGAGCGTCTCCGCCGCCTGGCGCAGGGCCCCGATGCTGCCGCTCGCCGCCTCGGTCTGGCGCGCGAGATCCGCGGTCAGCTTCTCGAAGGCGGCGCGGCCCTCGCGCAGCTCGCCGATCCGGCGGTTCAGCCGCCAGACGGATACCAGCGCGATCGCCAGCAGGACGATCAGGACCGCATTGCCGATGACGCCAAGCTCGGTCATCACTTGATCAGCCGGTCCGAAATCTTCACGGCGATCTTGCCGGAACGCCGCCCCATCTGGCCGCTGAAGAGCTGCACGTCGCCGCAGCGGAGCTGCACCTCGGATTCCGGGGTGCATTCGAGGTTGAGCCGGCTGCCGGGCTTCCAGTTCAGCACTTCCTTGAGCGGCAGCGTGACTTCGTCGAGCACGGCGTCGATGTCGATATCGGTCTGCCAGAGCTCGCTGGAGAGATGGGTCTCCCAGATCGAATCCCGGCCGAACTTCTCGCCCATGAACATCTGCAGCAGGAGCTCGCGCACCGGCTCCAGGGTCGCATAAGGGATCAGCAGCTCGATCCGGCCGCCGCGATCCTCCATATCGACGCGCAGGCGCGCCAGCACCGCGGCATTGGCGGCGCGGGCGATCGCGGCGAAGCGCGGATTGGTCTCCAGGCGCTCGAAGCGGAAAGTGACCGGCGAGAGCGGGTCGAAGGTCGCGGTCAGGTCGTTCAGCACGACGCCGATCAGCCGCTCGACCAGGTTGCGTTCGATGGTGGTGTAGGGCCGGCCTTCGATCCGCATCGCCGCGGTGCCGCGGCGGCCGCCGAGCAGCACGTCGACGATCGAATAGGTCAGCGTGCTGTCGACCATGATCAGGCCGTAATTGTCCCATTCCTCGGCCTTGAACACGCCGAGCATCGCCGGCAGCGGGATCGAGTTCAGGTAGTCGCCGAAACGGATGGCGGTGATGTTGTCGAGGCTGACCTCGACGTTGTCGGAGGTGAAGTTGCGCAGGCTGGTCGAGAGCATGCGGACCAGGCGGTCGAAGACGATTTCCAGCATCGGCAGGCGCTCGTAGGAGACGAGCGCGCTGGAGAGGATCGCCTGGATGCCCGACGGCTTGTCGCCGCCGGCGCCACCGCCGCCGCTGATGCCGAGCAGGCTGTCGATCTCGCTCTGGTCGAGGACGCGGTTCGAGACCGGGCCCTCGCCCATCCCGCCGTCGCCTTCGCCCTCGCCGCCGGCCATCTGCTCCCAGGCGGCCGCGGCGGCTTTCTCCTCCTCGGACATCTCCTCTTCGGCTTCCGCCGGTTTGTCGTCGTCGTCGGCCACCATGCCCCTTGCTCCGTTGTCTTCCGCCTGCCTCGTTACTGGGCCAGCATTGCCTTGATCAGCACGTCCTGGATCTCAACCGGCTTGGCGGCGGCGCGGGCGCGCATCAGAAGCTCGTCGCGCATGCGCTGCACGCCGTCGGCGCCCTGCAGATCCTCGATCCGCAGGCTGCGCAGATAGGTGTGGAAGCTGTCGACGATCCGCGGCATCACGCCGGCGAGCTTCTTCGACTCCTCCTCGTTCTTGACCTGCAGCCAGAGCGAGAGGCGGAGGAAATTGCTGCGCTTGCCGGTCGAGACCAGGTTGTCCTGCAGCTCGTCCATCGCGAAGTAGAAAGGCGGCGTCGCCGCTTCCTCGGCGGCGGCTTCGGCGGCAGCCGCATCGGGCGCCGGCTTCTTCAGCAGGAAGAAATAGGCCGCCGCGGCACCGCCGCCGCCCAACAGCAGGACCGGAAGCAGGATGAAGAGCACCAGCTTCTTGCCGCTCATCTTTTTCTTCTTCGGTTGATCGGCTTGCGCGGGCGCTTCTTCCACTGCCGTCATGGCCATGATCCCAAACCCTGTTCAACATTCCTGCCGCCGCGGCGAACGTGCACGGCCAAGGCAGCCGTGCGCGGCGCCCGCACCGTCCCGTTTGGGCCGAATGTATGAACGGGATGGTTAACATCTGATTTAAGACCTCTCCCGATTCCTCTTCCCACGGCGCCGGAATGCGCCCCGGACGCGGCTATCCGCCACGCCGCTCGGACCCCGCGATCCCGGCAGGAAGTGCCGGGACGGAGGCGCGGCTGTGCGGCGGCCGAACCGGACCGGACCGGCACCCTGTCTGCCAAGCCGTTGATCCTGCTCCACATTATCTTGGCATGGCAGATGCATCATCCGGGCGCCGGCCGAAGTGCCGAATGACGAAGGACCCAGAAGGGGCGCCCGATGGAGACACCGACTTACGTCGCCTTGTCGCGACAGACCGCGCTGCTACGCCAGATGGACGTGGTGGCGAACAATCTCGCCAACCTGGCGACCCCAGGCTTCAAGGCCGAGATGGAGATCTTCACCACCTACCCGATTCGCTCGCAGACCTTCGGCGCGCCGCAGAAGCTGGCCTATGTCCAGGATTTCGCGACCGCCCGGGACTTCAGCACCGGGCCCATGACCCCGACCGGCAACGACCTCGACGTCGCGATCCAGGGCAACGGCTTCTTCGTGGTGCAGACGCCGAACGGGCCGCGCTATACCCGGCTCGGCCATTTCACCCTCAACGCCGCCGGGCAGATCGTGAACAAGCTCGGCTATCCCGTGCTCGCGGGCGGCGCGCCGATCACCATCAACCCGGATGACGGGCCGGTGCAGATCGCGGCCGACGGCACGGTCTCGGCCGACCGCACCCAGCAGGGCAACGCGCAGGTCGTCTACGGCAAGCTCGACGTGGTCGATTTCCAGGACCACGGCCAGCTCAAGCCCGAGGAAGGCATCCTGTTCAACACCAGCGCCCCGCCGATCCAGGTGGCCCAGCCGGCGCTGGCCCAGCGCATGCTGGAGCAGTCGAACGTTCAGCCGGTCAAGGAGCTCACCTCCATGATCTGGGTGCAGCGCAATTACGAGGCGGTGGAGAAGTTCATCGAAGGCGAGGACGACCGGATGCGCCGCGCCGTCAACTACATCATCCCGAGCAGCTGAAGGTAGCCCGACATGGCAATCCGCTCCCTCGCAACCGCTGCGACCGGCATGGCCGCCCAGCAGCTCAACATCGACGTGATCGCGAACAACATCGCGAACGTGACGACCACCGGCTTCAAGCGCAGCCGGCCGGAATTCTCCGACCTGCTCTACCAGGAATACCGCCGCGTCGGCACCCAGTCCTCCGATACCGGCACGATCGTGCCGGCGGGCGTGCAGGTCGGCCTCGGCGTGAAGCCGGTGGCGGTCTATCGCATCAACGAGCAGGGCTCGCTGGTCTCCACCAACAACCAGCTCGACGTCGCGATCAAGGGGCGCGGCTTCCTGCAGGTGACCCTGCCCGACGGCACCACCGCCTATACCCGCGACGGCGCGCTGAAGCTCTCCAATACCGGCCAGATCGTGACCGCCGACGGCTATACGGTGCTGCCGAACATCACGGTCCCCGCCAACGCGACCGACATCAGCATCAATGCGGTCGGCCAGGTCCAGGCGACGATCCCGGGCCAGGTGAACCAGCAGCTCCTGGGGCAGATCCAGCTCGCGAATTTCATCAACGAGGCCGGCCTGCAGGCCAACGGCGACAACCTGCTCTCGGAGACCGAGGCCTCCGGTCCGCCGACCGTCGGCAATCCCGGCGATGTCGGCTTCGGCCAGATGCAGCAGTTCTTCCTGGAGCAGTCGAACGTCAACATGGTGAGCGAGATGACCGATCTCATCACCGCCCAGCGTGCCTATGAGATCAATTCCAAGGTCATCCAGGCCTCGGATTCGATGATGGGCACCATCACGCAGATCCGGTGACGCCATGATCCGCTTCGCCCTCCTCCTCCTGACGATGGCGCTTTCGGCCTGGCTGTTCCTGTCGCTGCCGGCCTCGGCCCAGGACGCGACCACGGATGTCGCGACCGTGAGCGATCCCACGACCGATGCCGGCGACGCGGCCGATCAAGGCGACGGCCTGACGCTGAAAGAGAACATCATGGTCAACGACGACGTGGTCCGCCTCGGCGACCTGTTCGTCGAGCCGCTGTCGCTGGGCGACTCACCGGTCGCGCAGGCGCCGCTTCCGGGCCAGACCATCGTGCTCGACAACCGGTTCCTGCGCTCGGTGGCGCGGGCCTATCAGCTCGACTGGACGCCGAAGACCCGGTATCAGCGCGTGCTGGTCGGCCGTGTCTCGCAGCATATCGAGCCCGCGACCGTGACCGCGCAGGTCAAGGACGCGCTGAAGACCTATCTCGCCACCGACAAGGATGTCGAACTCTCCTTCGACGTCGGCAATATCGATTTCGTGCTGCCGACCAACGTGCCCCCGACCCTCCGGGTCGAGGACGTGCGCTTCGATCCCGCCAGCCAGCGCTTCGCCGCCCAGCTCATCGTGCCGGCGAGCGGACCGACGCTCGTGAGCCGGCTGGTCGCGGGCACGGTCTATGAGACGATCCAGCTTCCGGTGCTGGCGCGGCCGATCGCGCCGGGCGAGGTGATCCAGCTCGGCGATCTCGATTGGGTCTCGATGCGGCTCGACCGGATCGCGCCCAATGCGGCGACCGATCCCAAGCAGCTCGTCGGCATGACCGCGCGCCGGCCGTTGCGCGACGGCCAGATGCTGCGCCTGTCCGACGTCACCATGGCGGCGACGGTCAAGCGCGGCAGCATGGTGACGCTGCTGGTCACGACCCAGAGCATGACGCTGACGGCGCAGGGCCGCGCGCTCGAAGACGCGGCGATGGGCCAGCCGATCCGGGTCGTCAACACGATGAGCAACAAGCAACTGACCGGCGTGGTCAAGGACGGCACGACCGTCACGATCCCGCTCGACGGCGCGATGGCCGTCAACTGAACTTCTTGAAGGAGCGTGGGCGATGAATCGCGGGGCAGCGAAGACCAAGCAGGGCGAATGGCGGATCGGACCGCGGCGCATCGCGCGCGGCAGGCCGCGGAGTTCCGGCAACACCAGGGTGGCGCGTCCGGCGCCGAGACGCGTGGTCCCACTGGCTCTGGTGCTGGCGGTCGCCTCGATCTCGCTCGGCGGCTGCGGCAACATGCTGGAGAAGATCTCCGAGGTCGGCAAGCCGCCGGCTTTCGATCCGATCCAGAATCCGGTGGCCCAGGCGAGCTATCAGCCGGTCACCATGCCGATGCCGGCGCCGATGACCGACGTGCGCCAGCCCAACTCGCTGTGGCGCCAGGGCAGCCGCACCTTCTTCGCCGATCAGCGCGCCAGCAAGATCGGCGACATCCTGACCGTGGTGATCACGATCGACGATTCGGCCAAGCTCGCCAACAAGACGGTGCAGAGCCGCGACGGCAGCAACAACGCCGACCTGACCGCCCTGCTCGGCTACCAGGCCGGTTTGCACAACATCTTCGGCCATAACGTCAACCCGGCCGACCTGGTCGATACCAGCAGCACGACGGCGCAGACCGGCGACGGCACGATCGACCGCTCCGAGGCGGTCGATCTCCGGGTGGCGGCGGTGATCACCCAGGTGCTGCCGAACGGCAACATGGTGCTGAAGGGCACGCAGCAGGTGCGGATCAACACCGAGCTCCGCGAGCTCGATGTCGAGGGCATCATCCGGCCGCAGGACATCTCGACCGCCAACGAGATCCCCTACGACCAGATCGCCGAGGCGCGCATCGCCTATGGCGGCCGCGGCACGATCAGCGACGTGCAGCAGCCGCGCTACGGCCAGCAGGTCTACGACATCCTGTTCCCGTTCTAAGGCAGGCCGCCCCGGATAGGCGCTTACAGCCCTTGGCCATGCAAGGCGGCATTGGCCAAGGCGCGCTCCAAATCGGCGTCGACCTTGTAGACCAGCACCGATTGCCGCTCGCTCAACTCGACGCGACCGGCATCGATGCTGGCCTGGTACAGTTTCATCGCGACATCCGGATGGCCGTCCAGCGTCGACAGAGCGCCGAGATAATAGTTCGCCTCCGCCAGGCGCTCACGCTTGATGCGCTCATCGGGAACGTCGGCTGCGACCAAGACGTCGTCAACCGATGCAAGGCCCACGATATGGCGCAATACCGGATTGGGCCATGCATCCCGCTTTGAGGCGATCGGCCTTATGCTTTCTAGATCGTTCTTGCCGAGATTTCGGTCGGCCAAGTAGAGCCATAGCCAGCCATAGGGATCGTCCGGCACGGCGGCGACGTATTGCTCGAAATCCCGCGCCGCCTCGGTCATCTTGCCGGCACCGAATTCAGCCCCGCCGCGATAGAGCAAGCCGACAGACGCGTGCGCATCTATAAGAGCTGAAGCACTCCCCGCTGCAGCTTCAAACTTTCCCGTCAGCATCGAAATGTGCCAGTCGAGCATCATGCATGACCCACCTTCGGGAGATATCTTCTCCCTCAGGTCGCAGTCGGCCGCGGCGGACGTATAGTCGCCTTTCAGGAACTCCGCATCGGCGCGATGGTCATATGCGGCCAGGAAATCGGGGCGCAGGGAGATGACGGCGCCGGCGTCGGCGATGGCTTCATCGTACCGACCAAGTTCGCGGTAGGTCTCGCTGCGGGCGAGCCGCGCTTTCAGATCCCGCGGATTGAGCTTGACTGCCATCTCCAGGTCGGCGAGCGCACGATCGTATTGCTCCAGGCCGAAATAGACGCTGCCGCGCCGATGATAACTCTCGGCGTCGTTCGGGTTAGCCTGCAACGCGCGGTCCAAGACCACGATCGCCTTCTGCTCCTCATGGCGAGCTTCGGCGGCCTCCACATAAGAATAGAGTGCGCAGTCGTCGTTGGGGTCTCGCGCAAGCTCCTTCTCATAACTTGCTTGCGCCTCATCGAAGCGTTGCAGCGCCTCGAGAACGCGGCCACGCTTGCAATAGCCGTCCGGCATGTCGGACTTCAGTGCAAGACCCTTGTCGTAAAGCTGGAGCGCCTCATCGAGATGTCCGGCCCGATAGAACAAGTCGCCCACGTTAAAGTAAGGGGCGTGATTGGCCGGATCGATCTGCATGGCCTTCTCGAAATTGGCGATGGCCAGATCCAGCCGCTTCAGCCTGCTATAGGCGGTGGCCATATTGTTGTACGCCCAGGACAGATGCTTCTGCGAAAGTACGTTGCCGTCGATCAAGCGACGACAGGCATCGATCTCCTGGTTGGGCTCGCCTCGCACATTGCGGCAGACGGGCCAATCCGGCCCGTAGTCGCCCTCGTCATCCGCCAATGCCGAACCGAAGAGACCCAGCAGCACGATGACGCTCGCGACAATTGCTCTCACTGCGACAACTCCTTGAGGCGGGCGCGCGCCAAAGCGAATTCGATCACGGTGTCAGACGGCAACACGGCGCGGCCCTCCCTTACCGCCTGGTCGGCTACGACCACACCGATATCGTTGCTGCTCTGGAAGTGGACTCTCGCGTCGGCGCTGTGGCCTTGCATCAGCAGCCATTCACCGATGATGCTGTGCGCTTGGCTCTGGCGGACCTGCTTGAGCTTCGGATCGAGGTCGTCGGTCGCCGCCAGGGCCTCATCGGCAGAAGCCTGGCCCAATACGTATTTGAACAACGGCGTCGGCCACTCGCCCTGAAGCAGGCCCATGATCCGCAGCAGTTCTGCGGTCGAGTCATTGCCCTGTCGCCTCTGCGCAAAATATTGCCAGATGGCCAGATTGGCGAAAACAGGATCGACATCGAGATCGGTTTCGAAATCCGCCGCGGCTGCTGAATAGCCGCCGCTTGCGTATTCCGCAATGCCGCGGAAGCGATGAAGAGAATCCCGCTTCCGGGCGGCGAGCACCAGGTTCAGATCGCCGGTCGCCTTATCGAATGCGCCGAGATAGAGCGCAACCTCGGCACGCCATTGTCGCGCCAGGATATTTTGCGGCTGCCTTTCCACTGCGCGATCCAGATCGGCCATCGAGAGATCGTATTGTTTTGAGTGCGTGTAGGTCGTGCTCCTCCATATCAACGCCTCGACATTGTCCGGATCTTTGGCGAGCACTTCCGACAACGTCTTCTGAGCCGAAGCGAAATCGTTCGCCATGATGTAGGACATGCCGAGTTTCGTCAGAGTCGCTGCGTCACCGCCCGTCTGCGCCGCCTGCTGCTTGTATCCCGCAATGGCGGCCTGCTGCCTTCCCAGGAGCAAATGCGACAGATCGGCGAGGGCGGCCGTGATCGCCGGATCGTCGGGTGCGATCTTCTGCGCTTGATCGAGATCCGCTTTGGCATTCCAGGGAAGGAACTTGGCCGTATACCCGCGCGCGCGATTGAGCAAGGCCTGGACACGCTGCTTGTCATCCAGACCATCCGCTTGAAGGGAGAATGTGCAGGCCTCGAGGCGAAGCATCACTGTGCTGTCGGCAGCAGTGCAATCGTCGAAGTAGCGCGGCGCGCCAAGAGCCGGGTACCCGGTGATCAGCAAGACGACTGCCGCGACTGCAAATATACGCAAATCCCGCACCCCAATTCGGTTGTCCATTGTTCCGAAAAATCAACCAGCGATCAAGAGTGCACCCAAGGCAGCGCGATGCTACAGAACAGTCATGGACCTGATCGCGGCCGCTTTGGCCAATCCCATCAACCGCAAGATCCTGGAGCGGCTGCCCCTGCTCGGCGCGCCGCAGGCCTGCCTGGTCGCGGGCTCGGTCTATCAGGCGCTGTGGAACGCGCTCTCCGGTCGCCCGGCCGCCGAGGGCATCAAGGATTACGACCTCTTCTACTACGACGAGGATACCTCATACGAAGCCGAGGATCTCGTCATCCGGCGGGCGCGCACGCTGTTTGCCGATCTCGATGTGCTGATCGACGTGAAGAACGAGGCGCGGGTGCATCTCTGGTACAAGCAGCGCTTCGGCGGCGACTATCCGCGGCTCCAGCGCGTCGAGGACGGGATCGCGCGCTTCCTGGTGCGCGCGACCTGCATCGGATTGATGCCGCAGGTCGAGGGCGCACTGCGTCTGATCGCGCCCTACGGCACGGCGGAGACCGAAGCCGGCATCCTGCGGCCCAATGCGCTCTGGTGTCCGTCGATGGAACGCTTCCGGGCCAAGGCCGAGACTTATCGCGCCCGCTGGCCCTGGCTCCGGATCGTCGAGGGCGATCAGATGCCCCAGGTCACGTAGCCTTCGGGGCTGATCGGCCATTGCGGGTTCCAGGCGATCTCCCAGGCGTGATCGTCAGGATCGGCAACGTAGCCGCGCATCCCGCCATGAGGCGGGGCGGACGCGGCGAGCAAAATCCGCCCGCCGAACCCGGCCAGGCGGTCGAGCACCGGCTGCACGTCCTCTTTCTTCGCCACGTTATGCGCGACGGAGAAGGCGCCCGGCCGCACGAGCTTGCGCCCCATGTCGTCTTCCAGCGCCTTGACCAGCCAGGTGCCGAGCATCAGCCCGTTCATCTGGTAGAACACGATGTCGGCTTGCTCGAAGACCGGCTTCCAGCCGAAGCCCTCGGCGTAGAACCGGCGCGACCGGGCGATGTCGGCCACGCCCAGAGTGATGCAAGAGATCTGCTGCTGCATTTGTCCACGTCCCAAAATATCGCCGACGCACCATGCGCGGCGTTCCGGGTCGTGGGACTTGGCGTCGTCGCGCCAGCCAGAGCACCCTTCGGCCCATCCGGAGGGGCGGCCGGGCTAACCACACCGGCCGAGCCTTTTTCGACCCTGGCAGGATATCCGGATCGCGCGGCCCGACCAAGCTCCGCCGGCTCGACTGCTGCCAGGGACTGGCAGCAGCGTGATCAGCGCGCGGGCGCGGCCCGGAACGCGTCGGCGATCGCGAAATAGGCCGGCTTGGGCTTCAGGTCGTTGTCGAAGGGCAGCGGGCGCGGCTGCAATCCGTCGTCTCGGTGGAACTCGTCGAGGTCGAAATGGGCGATCCAGCTATCGGAATCGACCAGGCCCCAGGTGACGACGGCCTTGGTCGCCGGATTGGCCAGCACCACGTCCAGATATTCCTTGTAGATCGAGGCGACTTCGGCATCGCGCGCCGCGATGTCGCTCGGCGCGGTGGTATCGACCACGTCGAGCTCGGTGACCAGGATCGTCAGGCCGCGATCGGAGAGCTCCTTCAGGAATGCCGCAAACACGTCCTGGTCGAAGGCATCGCGCCGCTTCGTCGACAGGTGGCTCTGGATGCCGATCGCATCGATCGGCGTGCCGCGCTGCTTCATGCCGTCGAGCAGCTTGAGCAGGTTCTGCCGTTTCTCCTCGTTGAAGTCGAGCTTGTACTCGAAATCGTATTCGTTGAGGGTCAGCAGCGCCTTCGGATCGGCCTGCCGCGCCGTGCTGAAGGCGAGATCGACGTAATCCGGGCCGAGCAGCTTCAGGAACGCGTTGTTGCGCAATCCGTCCGGCCGGTCGCTGCGCGGATCGAAGATCTCGTTGACGACGTCCCAGGAATGCATGCGCCCGGCGAAGTGGCCGCACATGCCGGCGACATGCTCGACCAGCATCTTCTCGCCATAGGCCTTGTCGCTAATGCTCTTGTACCAATCGGGCGTCTGGCCGTGCCAGAGCAGGTTGTGGCCGCGCACCTTCTTGCCGTGCTGCTGCGCCCAGTTGACCAGGGAATCCGCATCGTCGAGCTTCATCTCGCCGGGGCTGCTCGAATTCAGCCGCCAGAAGATCTCCATCGCCGAGGTGATGATGCCGCATTCCCGCTGCACGAGCTCGGAGAACGCATCGTGCCGGTTGATCGCATCGTCGTTGTCATGCGGCCCCCAGCTCTTCCACGTCACCATGGAGCCGTAATCGAGCCCCTTGGCCGAGGCGAGTTCCTCCAGCCCCTGCTCGGCCGCCTGCGAATAGACGACGCCCCGCGCGCAGGCCGCCATCGCGATCGTCCCCAGCAGGGCCGCGCGGCGTGTGATCTTCGGCATGCTCGCTCCGTATTCCGTGATGCTTGCGCGGAGTTTAGCCGGAACTCCTCGGCCGCGTCTAATAGAGGAAGCAGAGCAGCACGAAGCGCCGCCCGCCGGTCACGTGCAGCGGCTCATGCAGCAGCGAGGAGGAGAAGACGATGCCGGCGCCGGTCTCCGGCCGATAGAGCTGGTTGCCGAATTCCGGAAAGCGCAACTCGCCGCCTTCGAACTGCTCGGTGTTGAGGTTGATCGAGCAGGCGAACTTGCGATGCGCGACCTTGGGATGGGTATTGTCGCGATGGCCATGCAGCTCTCCGCCCCGCTCTCCCTGATAGGAGCCGATCCGATAGGCCTCGTGGCGCGTGATCTTGAACTGGAACGACCGTTCGATCTCCGGCAGCAGCCGGCGGCCGAGCCGGTCGTTGATGAAGGCGATGGTATCGGGCTGGCGGACCCAATGGTCGATCCGGTCCTTGCGACCGTAATCGGGGATGCGCTGTTTCACATCGTGGTTGCCGGGCGGCAGGTTGTCGTGGCCGGGCTCGACGAAGACCTGCCCCTGCATGGCGAAGATGTTGATGAGACGCTGGCAATCGGCGCGCGAGAGGACATCCGGCACCACCAGCACCGGCGGATGCGCCGCCATCACCACCGGCCGGCGGCTCGGCGCGATGCGCGCCAGCGCGGCCTGTGCGGCGCTAGCATCGGCGCCGATATAGAGGACGTGCCGGTTGGGGCCGATCAGGGCGATCCGCGGCTCGGTCGCGGCATCGAACAGCCGGAAGATCGCGCCGTCCGTATCGAAGGCGAGCGTGTAGCCCGCAGGGACGGGGGTGTCACCGGCACCAGCCGGGGCGGCCACGACGTTGCGGCCATCGGCGGCCGCGACCGCCTGGCCGAGGCTCTCGGCTTCGGCCGGCAGGGTGGCGCCCTTCGGGCAGAACAGCAGCAGGAGCGGCCTGCCGGCCACCAGGTCGGAAGCCGGATCGATCGCCTCGCCGCCCTTGGCCATCAGCCGGAAAGAAGGCGCGATATCGCCCACCTCGAGCGCGGGGTTTTGCGAGGGACGCGATGGAGCGGTCTGGGACAGGGCCATGGAATTCCCGGATTGGAGCTAGGGTCATCGGCGACGGCATTGTGCGGGGGCAAAGCCGCCGATCAAGCGGAAACTGACGCATCCCGGCGGATCACGACGCCGCAGGAATGGTTTTATAGAGTGGTTTAAGAATGGTGTTGGACTGCTTACACTATATGGTCCGAGACAAAGCCAAGACTGCCGCAGCATGATCGACCCGTTCGGCCGCAAGATCACCTATCTCCGCGTATCGGTCACCGACCGCTGCGATTTCCGCTGCATCTATTGCATGGCGGAGGAGATGACCTTCCTGCCCAAGGCCGAGGTCCTGACCCTGGAGGAGCTCGACCGACTCTGCAGCGCCTTTGTCGGCCTGGGAGTCCGGAAGCTGCGCCTGACCGGCGGCGAGCCGCTGGTGCGCAAGAACGTGATGGAGCTGTTCCGCGCTCTCTCCCGGCACCTGAAGAGCGGCGCGCTCGAGGAACTGACGGTCACCACCAACGGCAGCCAGCTCGGCAAATATGCCGACCAGTTGGCGGGGCTCGGCGTGAAGCGGGTCAATGTCTCGATCGACACGCTCGACCCCAGGAAGTTCACCGAGATCACCCGCTGGGGCAAGCTCGACACCGTGCTGGACGGCCTGCGCGCGGCGAAGGAAGCCGGCATCCGGGTGAAGATCAACACCGTCGCCCTCAAAGGCATCAACGACGCGGAAGCGGAGACCCTGGTCGAATGGTGCGGCCGCGAGGGCCATGACATCACGTTCATCGAGGTGATGCCGATGGGCGATATCGGCGGCGAGAACCGGCTCGACCAGTATATGCCGATCTCGCTGCTGCGCGCCCGCCTCGGCCAGCGCTGGACGCTGGAGGAGACATCGGAGCGCACCGGCGGGCCGGCGCGCTATGTGCGCGTGAAGGAGACCGGGCAGCGGATCGGCTTCATCACGCCGCTCACCCATAATTTCTGCGAATCCTGCAACCGGGTGCGGGTCACCTGCACCGGCATGCTCTATATGTGCCTGGGCCAGGAGGACAGCGCCGATCTGCGCGCCCCGCTGCGCGCCAGCGAAGCCGATGCGCCGCTGATCGCCGCCATCGAGGAAGCGATCACCCGCAAGCCCAAGGGCCACGATTTCATCATCGATCGCCGCCACCAAGGACCGGCGGTGCCGCGGCATATGAGCGTCACGGGCGGATAACCGGGGCGGGTGATCACCGGCGGATGACGACGATCCGCTTCTCCATGATGTAGTTCTCGAAGATCTGGCCGTTATGCTCGACGCGCTGCGCCGGCTGCGCGACGAAACCCTGGCGCTCGAAGAACTTCTTCGCCGTGATGCTCGCCTGGGTCCAGAGCCGCTGGGCGCCGCGATGCTTGGCCTCGCGCTCGATCGCCTCGATCAGCCGCGTCGCGATCCGCTTGCGGAGCAGATCCTTGTGGACATAGAGCTGGTCCACGTAATCCTGGCCGTCGAGATTGGAGAAACCCACCACCATGCCGCCGGATACCGCGACCAGGAAATGGCTGTTCTCGATCATCTGGCGCCAATGGTCGAGATCGACCTCGTAGGGCGCCCAGGCGTCGATCTGGGCGTCGGAATAGTCCCGGCGGTTGACCGCGCGCACGGTGTCGCGGAACAGCCGCGCGACGGTCGACGCATCGTTGGCGGTACCGCGCCGGATATCGATGACGAACTTGCTGTCGCGCGCCCTCAATCCCCCACCCTATCCCCTGCCCCTCAGTCGACGATGACCTGGTGCGCGAAGCTCCGGCCGTCGGTGATGGTGACCTGATGGAAGCCGAGCAGCTTCATGAAATCGAAGAAGTTCGAAGCCTCGGGCTGGGTGTTCTGCTGGAAGAACGCGGTCGAGCGTGCGACCGCGGTCAGCTCCGCGAGCAAAGCGCGCGCCCGATAGACCGTGTTGAGCTGGCCGTCGATCATGCCGACGATGATCAGCTTCTCCGACTGGTTGCCCTTGGCGAAGATCGCGAAGCCCGGCGCGTATTGCCCGTCGAGCAGCTTCTGCGTCATGCCGATGACGAAGGCCTGGCGCCGGGTCTGGTTGCTTTCCGGCAAGGTCACCACCGCCGAGACGAAGTGCTCGACCGTCTGCGGCTTGGGATAGTAATAGCCCTCGTGGTTCGACTGGTTGTCCTCGTCCGTCTGGGAGAACGAGGCGTTCTGCTGGGCAAAGGCGGCTCCCGATCCCAGGCAGAGCATCAGAGCCAACCACGGCAGCCATACCCAGCGCATCACAACCCCCGATCCTGATCGGGGAGAGAGTGCGGCGGCGCCGACGCCTTGGCAAGAACCGAATGGCGGCCGCGCGGGAAGCATCGGTTCCCATGCGGCCGCCTATTCCCGCGCCGGGCCGCCGCCGCTATACTCCGGCCCATCCGGCCTGGCCGACATCAGAATCCCACCGACCGCCTCGATGGCCACACCCACATTCGCTTTCGTTGCGGCGCCGTCCGCGGAGGCCCAGGCCGCCCTGGCGGAGCTGAAATCCCGCTACGGCGAGGCCGACCCGGTCCATGCCGAGATCCTGGTGGTGCTGGGCGGCGACGGCACGATGCTGGAGACCCTGCACCGGCATATGGGCCGCGCGGTCCGCATCTTCGGGATGAATTGCGGCACGGTCGGCTTCCTGATGAACCGCTACAGCGCCGACGGCCTGCCGGAACGGCTGGCCCGCGGCCAGGTCGTCACGCTCCACCCGCTGGAAATGCGGGCGAAGACCGTGGAGGGAACCGAGCAGGTGCGGCTCGCGATCAACGAAGTCTCCCTGCTCCGCGAGCTCGCCCAGGCGGCGAAGATCACCATCCAGGTCGATGGCGTCGAGCGGATCACCGAGCTGATCTGCGACGGCGTCATGGTGGCGACGCCCGCCGGCAGCACCGCCTACAACCTCTCGGTCCACGGACCGATCCTGCCGATCGGCTCGGGCGCATTGGCGCTGACGCCGATCAGCTCGTTCCGCCCGCGACGCTGGCGCGGCGCGATCCTGCCGCGGAGCGCCGTGGTGCGCTTCATCATCCGCGAGCCGCAGCGCCGCCCGGTCAGCGCCACCGCCGATTTCGCCGAGGTGCGCGACGTCTCGGAAGTGAAGATCCGCGAGGATCAATCGATCCTGATGAACCTGCTCTTCGATCCCGAGCATCACCTCGAGGAACGCATCCTGCGCGAGCAGTTCATGGCGTAGCGGCTCGCGCCGCCGCTCAATCGAGCATCGAGGCTTTCGCGGCTTCGTGCAGCTCGGGCTCGAGTTGCTCGACCGCGTGCAGATCGTCCGCCGCGCGCAGAGCCGGAAACAGCCTGGACCACAGCGCCGCGACGGCCAGAGTGCAGCAACCACCGGCGACGACAGCCGTCACCGCGCCAAATCGCGCGGCCGACCATCCGGCCCGAAAGGCGCCCAATTCGTTCGAGGCGGTGATCATCAGGATATAAACGGCGTTCACCCGGCCGCGAAGCGCGTCGGGCGTCCAGAGCTGCACCAGCACCTCCCGGATGAAGACGCTGATCATGTCGCTGGCGCCCATGATGATGAGCGCCACGACCGACAGCCCGATCCAGTGCGAAAGACCGAAGGCTGTGGTGGCGACGCCAAACACCGCGACCGTGACGAACATGATCAGGCCGGCCCGCCGGCGAACCGGACGCACGGCAAGAAAGAGCGCCATGATCAATGCGCCGATGCCGATGCCGGCGCGCAACAGACCCAACCCCCACGGTCCGGTGGCCAGGATGTCACGGGCAAAGACCGGCAGCAGTGCCGTCGTGCTGCCGAGCAGGACGGCAAAGAGATCGAGACTGGCGGCACCGAGCACCACTTTCTGCCGCAGCATGAACCTGAAGCCGCCGACAAGGGAATCCAGAGTGCTCGCCTCACGCGGCCGCAGTTCCTCCGCTTTCCGGATGCCGAAGACCGCGACGCCGGAGACGAAGACCATGACGAGCGCTGTGCCGTAGGCGATGGTCGGCGCGAGACCATAGAGTACGCCCCCGAGCGCCGGGCCGGCGATCGAGCTGAATTGCCAGGCCGAGGTCGAGGTCGCCACCGCGGCCGGAATCTGCGCGCGTTCCACCAGGGTCGGCGCCAGCGCCAAAGCGGCGGGATTGCCGAATGCGCGGCTGGCGGCGATGCCGGCGACCATCACGAAGATCGGCCAGACCTGATGCAGATGCTCGCGCGCCAGCAGGAATATCCCGAGAGCGAAGACGAACTCCGAGATCATGCTGAGAACCAGGATGTGCTTGCGCGAATAGCGATCGGCGGCGGAGCCGGTGAACAGCACCAGCAGGCAGTTCGGGAGGAATTGCGCCAAGCCGATAAGGCCGAGATCCCAAGGGTCGCGCGTTATATCGTAGATGCTCCAGCCGATGGCCACGATCAGAATCTCGGCAGCGAGCTGCGCCAGCAGCGAATGGATCGCGTAGAGGCGGAAATCCCGATTCCGCAGCACGGAAATCCCGGTAGCGCCGATGGCCATGGAAGGAACTGTCCCGAAGTGTGGGGAGAGACATAGCGGATCGGCGCGCAGCGGGCTAGCGCGCTATTCCCCCTCGCGCACCTCGGGCAATGCCGCTTGCACCTGCTCGGCGGTGAAATCGGCCACCGCGGCGAGCAGCCGATCGATGTCGCGCTTCAACGCGTCGAAGCCGTCGGTCTTCTCGATCCTGTCCTCGTCCATGTAGAGGCCGCGGTTGATCTCGATCTGCAGGCTGTGCCGCCCGTCTCGCGGCCGGCCGAAGCGGGTCACCAGCTCGGCGCCCTTGAAGGGATGATTGAGGCGGACGGTATAGCCGAATCCGCGCAGGGTCTCGGCGACGAATTCGGTGAAGAGCGCGTCGCAGCTCTCGCCTTCGAGATCGCCGAGCACGAAATCGTCGCGCGGGATCGATTGTCCCTTGCGG
>DASZYM010000025.1:0-4243 GCA_035545355.1 Dongiaceae bacterium | reverse complement strand
CCCTTCAGCCAGCCGTGGATGCTGATCAGATGCATCTGATAGAGCGAAACGTAGACCAGGCGCGCCAGCCGTCCCTCGATCGCCATGCGGCCGCCGATCAGGTTGCCCATCAGGCTGCCGACGGTCGAATAGCGGCTGAGCGAGACCAGCGAGCCCCGGTCGCGATAGACGAAGGCTTCGAGCGGCCGCCCGGCGATCGCGGCGAGGATGTTGCGATAGGCGGTCGAGGCCATCTGATGCGCGGCCTGGGCGCGCGGCGGCACCGCGTGCTTGGCGCCCTCAGGCAGGAAGAAGCAGCAATCGCCGATGGCGAAGATGCGGTCGTCGCGGGTGGTCTGCAGCGTCGGCCGCACCACGAGCTGGTTGCCGCGCGTCGTCTCCAATCCGCCGATATCGCGCAGGATCTCCGGCGCCTTGACGCCGGCGGCCCAGACCTTGAGGTCGGCGGGGATGGTCTCGCCGGATCTGGTCCGCATGGCATCCGCGGTGACCTCGACGATCGCAGTGCCGACCAGCACCCGCACGCCCAAGGCTTCCAGCTCCTCGCGCGCCGCCTCGGCGAGCTTCTCCGGCAAAGCGGGGAGGATGCGCGGGCCGGCCTCGATCAGCACCACCTTGAGGCGGCTCTCGTCGAACACTTCGAGCCCGTAATGCCGGAGGCCGGCGGCGGCATTGTAGAGCTCCGCCGCCAGCTCGATGCCGGTGGCGCCGCCGCCGACGATCGCGATCTCGACCTTGGCGTCGGCGGCCGGGTTCTCGGTCAGGATCCGCGAGACCCGGAGGCAGTGATTGAGCAGCTTCTGGCGGAAGCGGTCCGCCTGCTCGCGGTCGTCGAGGAACAGGCAGAACTCCCGCGCGCCCGGCGTGCCGAAATCGTTGGAGATCGCGCCGATCGCGATCACCAGGTAGTCGTAGCGGATGCGATGGCGGCCGATCAGCTCGGTGCCGTCCTCGTCCAGGACCGGCGCCACGATCACCTGCCGCGCCGCGCGGTCGATCCCTTCCAGGCTGCCGTAGAAGAAGCGGTAGGACCAGCGGTAGCCGTGGCTGCGATAGCCGACCTCGTCGAGGTTGGCGTCGAGCGACCCGGCCGCCACTTCATGCAGCAGCGGCTTCCAGATATGGGTGCTGTTGCGCTCGAGCAGGATGACGTCGAAATCGGTGCGGCCGAGCCTGGCGCCCAGGCGCCGCACCAACTCCAACCCTCCGGCGCCGCCGCCGACCACCACGATCCGGGTCTTCATGATGCCCTGGATTCCGTCCTTCCGGGATGCCTCGCCACGTCGAGGCCGACAAGGTGTAGGCTGGAGATCGCCATCGATCGGAATGCGAGTCCGGGATAAGTGCCGGCAAGGGATAGACGTTCCATGACCATACAGCGGCTCGACACGATCCGGAACTATCATGCCCATATCTATTTCGACGGGCCGGAGCAGCGGCAGGTCGCGGAGGTCCTGCGCGAGGAGATCGCGCGGCGCTTCTCCGTGCTGATCGGCCGCTGGCACGACCGGCTGGTCGGGCCGCATACCCGGCCGATGTATCAGGTGGCCTTCTCCACCGCCGAGTTCGCCCGCCTGGTGCCCTGGCTGATGATCAACCGGCGCGGCCTCGCGGTGCTGGTCCATCCCAATACCGGCCGCCCCAGGTCCGACCACCTGACCCATGCGCTCTGGCTGGGCGAGATCCTGGAGATCGACGCCACGCCCTTGCCCGAGCAGGAAGCCGACGAGCCCGAGATCGTTCCGAACACCCATCCGACCGCCGAGCCCTGATCGCGCCCGTGCTCTTGAAGCAGGCCGATCGCGCTCCTATAGTTCGCGCGAGAGGACGACCTCTCTTTCGACGGACAACGTCCAGGACGGCCTGGCCCTGATGAGGAGCCAGGCCATGGCATCTGCCGATCTTCCCATCCGACAAAGAATCCTCTGCGGCATCGATGGCGGCGAGTGCTCGACGAAGGCGGCCGGCATCGCCGTCGCGTTTGCGCGAAAGTTGGACGCCGAGCTGATCTTCGCCATGGTCAATCCGCGGATCGCCGGCCGCGCCGCCATCCTCTATGCCTGGCCGCGGGCGCATGTCGCCGCCATCCTCGACCGGGCGGTGCGCCAGGCGGTCTGGCGCGGCGTGCCGGCGGTCAAGGCCGAGACCTGGTGCGCCGAATCCGTCGCCGACGCTTTGGCCGATTACGCCGACCGCAGCGAAGCGGATTACATTGTGATCGGCGGCGGACAGCGCTGGGGCTGGCGCAGGCTCTTCGACGACTCCGTCGCCCGCGTGCTTCCGGAGAAGGCCAATTGCCCGGTCCTGATCGTCAACCATCTGCGCGCGGATGCGGCGAAGGGGCGGGGCGACGGGCTGCGCCGGCTGCTGTTCGGCATGGCGCCCGGTCCGGTCGCGCCGCTGCGTCTTCCCGGTACAAGTTATATTCATACTCCTCATTAGAAACTATGGGTTTGCGGTGAAAAGGGCTTGCGACGACACTGCTTGAGACGACACTCTGGACCGCCTCGATCCGATCCTCCGCCTGTCGTTCCAAGCACTGCCAGTTGATGTCCGCGGGGCCGGCCGTCCCGCCTTTCGCCGCAATGAGCGCCGCCCCACTTCAAGCCTCCGCCTCGAATCCGCTGCTTTCCGCAAGCGCGCTGCTCCTCCTGCCTGTGACGGTCGCCTGCGGAAACTTCATGGTGAGCCTGGACCAGAACATCGTCGTCACCGCGCTGCCGGGGATCGGCGAGACCCTGGGCCGTCCGGCCAACCAGCTCGGCCTGGTCATCACCGTCTACGTGCTCACGCTCATCATCTCGATGCCGCTGGGCGGCTGGCTCACGGAGCGCTTCGGCACGCGCGCCTGCTATACCGGCGCGCTGGCGATCTTCGCCGTGACCTCCATCGCCTGCGGCCTCTCCTCGACGCTCTGGATGCTGGTCCTCGCCCGCGCCTTCCAGGGATTCGGCGGCGCGCTGATGGGGACGGTGGGGCAGGTGGCGATCCTGCGCGCCTTCCCGCGATCGCGCATCCTCAAGATCAACATCTACATGTCGATGGCCTCGCAGATCGGGCCGCTGGTCGGGCCGTTGGTGGGCGGCGCGCTCACGACCTATCTCTCCTGGCACTGGATCTTCTTCGTCAACGCGCCCTTGGCGCTCGGCGCCACGGCGATGGCGCTCCCGTCCTTTCCGCGGAAGACTACCGGACAGGCGCCGCGCCTGGATCTCGTCGGCTTCATCCTGCTCAGCACCGGGATGACCCTGCTGGTCTTCTGCATGGATTCGCTCGGCGACCGCAACCAGTCGGCCTGGATCGTCGCGGCCCTGCTGATCCTCTCCGCGGCGGTGCTCGGCGCGGCGGTCCTCTATCTGCTCCGGGCGCGCAACCCGCTGCTCGACTTGCGGCTGGTGCGCATCCGGACGCTCCGCATATCGCTGCTGACCGGCGGCGGATTGGACACGATCGGCATGACGGCGGTGACCCTGCTTCTGCCGCTGATGTTGCAGGTCGGCTTCGGGATGACGGCGGTCCAGGCCGGGTCCTGGACCTTCATCATCGGGATCGGGTCGATGTTCCCGCGCTTCTTCCTCCCGACGGTGCTGAAGAGGTTCGGCTTCCGCCGCGTCCTGGTCGCCAACACGCCGGTGGTCGCCCTGATGATCGGCGGCTTCGCGCTGTTTCAGCCGACCACGCCGATGTGGTTCGGCCTGGCCTATATCTTCGTCTGCGGCTTCTCGCGATCGATCCAATGGGGGACCGCGGCGAATCTCTCCTATGCCGATGTCGGCGCGGAGCAACTGCCGGATTACAGCGCGCTCTACTACATCTTCTGGCGGCTCTCCGTCTCGGTCAGCATGGGCACCGCCACGGCCTTCCTGTCGCTGCTGGCATCGCCCGACGGCAGGTCGTCGCCCGGCGACTTCCGCTTGGCCTTTCTCTGCGAGGCGCTGATCACGCTCTGCGCGGTGCTGGCCTATCGCCGGCTGGCGCCGGATGACGGCGCCTCGGTCTCCGGCTATCGCGCGGATCTTGCGGCCGACTGATCGGCGCGTTGGCGCCGGTACATACCAAAGTCGAGGTTGACGCCAGGCGGCTTCAAAGGCTGCTTTGGGGCTCAAGACGGACCTGACCCGGTCGGCCAGCGTGCTGGCTTTGCCGATTCAGATCCGCCGGGTATCGCGGTGGGTTCGGGTGGCCCGCTCTATCGCGAACAAGCCGGGGAACGGGAGCGGACCGGGCGTGTTGCCGTCAAGGC
>DASZYM010000024.1:0-1550 GCA_035545355.1 Dongiaceae bacterium | reverse complement strand
CGGCATCGAAACCGTGATCGGTCAGGAACGCCTTCACGATCGGCGTCATCAGCGCCACCAGATCGTCCGCCGCCTGGCGCCGCTCGGGATCGGGATGATGCGCGGCGATGTCGAGCTCCATGCCCATCCAATAGCTGAGCGCGCGGCAGCCCTCGGTGATCGCGCGCTGCTCCATCAGCATGCGCCGCACGTCGGGATGCACGATGATCGGATCGGCCGGCTTGTCCGGCGCCTTCACGCCGGAGAGCGCGCGCATCTGCAGCCGGTCCTTGGCGTAAGTGGCGGCGCCCTGATAGGCCGCCTCGGCGATGCCGAGCCCCTGCATGCCGACCGCGAGGCGGGCGGTGTTCATCATGGTGAACATCGCCGACATGCCTTTATGCGGCCGGCCGACCAGCCAGGCCTTGGCGCCGTCGAAATTGATGACGCAGGTCGATGAGGCCTTGATCCCCATCTTCTTCTCGATCGAGCCGCAGGAGACCTTGTTGCGTTCGCCGCGATTGCCGTCCGCATCGGGCAGGTATTTCGGGCAGACGAAGAGCGAGATGCCGCGAATCCCCTCCGGCGCATCCGGCAGACGCGCGAGAACGAGGTGAACGATGTTCTCCGTCAGGTCATGCTCGCCGGCGGAGATGAAGATCTTGGTGCCGGTGAGACTCCACGAGCCGTCGGCATTGGCGGTCGCGTGCGTCTTGCAGAGGCCGAGATCGGTGCCGCATTGCGGCTCGGTCAGGCACATCGTGCCGGACCATTGGCCGGAGACCAGCTTCGGCAGATAGAGCGCCTTCTGCTCCTCGGAGCCATGGGCGTGGAGCGCGTTGTAATTGCCGTTGGAGAGGCCGGGATACATGCCGAAGGAGAGATTGGCCGAGCAGATCATCTCCTCGACGGCGAAGTTGATGAGCTTGGGCAAGCCCGCGCCGCCATATTTCGGATCGCAGGGCAGGCCGGTCCAGCCGGCCTCGATGAATTTCGCATAGGCTTCCTTGAAGCCCTTGGGCGTCTTCACCATGCCGGCCTCGAAGCTGCACCCTTCCTCGTCGCCGGAACGGTTGATCGGCTGCAGCTCTTCCTCGCAGAACTGCCCGGCCGCTTCGAGGATCGCGTCGATCGTGTCCGGCGTCGCCTCGGCATAGGCGGGGATGCTGTTGGAGAGCGTCTCGGCCTTGAGGAGCTCGTAGAGGACGAAGCGGATCTCGCGCAGCGGGGCTTTATAGGCGGGCATTCGTCTTCTCCCGATGAGTCTGCTTCCACATAGCGCTCAGTTCCTGAGCGGCTTGTTGGTCGACAGCATGTGCTCCATGCGGGCGAGTGTCGGGCCGGTGTGCAGCAGCGCGAGAAAGGCCTTCTTCTCCAGCTTCTGGACCTGGTCCTCGGTGATCGGCACCGTCATGTCGGTGGCGCCGCCGGAGAGCACCTCGGCCAAGGCATTCGAGACCGTGACGTCATGCGGCAATGCCTTGCCTTGCAGGCGGAAGCCATCCACCGCGAGCTTCAGCGCGGTGGCGGCGGTGGGGCCGGGGAGGCGGAGCTCCCTGGGCTCGGGCGGC
>DASZYM010000023.1:0-7470 GCA_035545355.1 Dongiaceae bacterium | reverse complement strand
GGACGTTCGGTGTTCTTCGATTTCTACGAAAAGAACGACCGCGCGCTGACCTCGACCACCGGCTCCCGCGTCGAAGGCATCGGCCGGCCGCGGGTCGAGCCCTCCTTCATCCCGGAACTGGTCGATCGCATGATCAAGGTTCCGGATGCCGCGACCTTCGCCGCCATGCGCGTCCTCTCCGAGCTGATCGGCCGCCGCGTCGGCGGCTCGACCGGCACCAACCTGATGGGCGTGCTGCAGATCGCATCCGAGATGCGCGCCTCCGCCAAGCATGGCTCCATCGTCACTTTGATCTGCGACAGCGGCCAGCGCTATGAGCGCTCCTACTTCAACGACGACTGGCTGAAGGCGAACGGCTTTGACGTGGCGCCCTGGGAACAGAAGATCCGCGCCTTCATGCTGGAAGGCCATTGGGACAAGTCGCTGCAGCAGCCGAGCCATGCGCGGAGCGACATCGATCTGCGAGAGGGAATCTAAGAGCCATGTGCCGTTGGCTGACCTATTGCGGCGAGCCGATCTACCTCGACAAGGTCCTGTTCGAGCCGCAGAACTCGCTGATCAACCAGAGCCTCCATGCCCGCCATTCCCATGTCACGACCAACGGCGACGGGTTCGGCGTCGGCTGGTATGGCGAGCGCGGCGTGCCCGGCGTCTATCGCGACATCCTCCCCGCCTGGAACGATGCCAACCTCAAGAGCCTGTCGCATCAGATCCGCTCCAGCCTGTTCCTGGCCCATGTCCGCGCCTCGACCGGCACGGCCACGGCGCGGCAGAACTGCCATCCCTTCAGCCATCAGCAATGGCTGTTCATGCATAACGGCCAGATCGGCGGCTATGACAGGTTGCGCCGGCGCCTCGAGGCGATGATCGACGATCGCTACTACCAATACCGGCTCGGCACGACCGATACCGAGCTGCTGTTCTATCTGCTCTTCACCGAGAACTTGGAGAGCGATCCCGTCGGCGCCCTCACCCGCGCCGTCGCCCGCATCAACGAAGGCCGCGCCGCGATCGGCGCCGAGGCACCCTTCCGCCTCACCGCCACGCTCACCAACGGCAATCAGATCTACGCCGTCCGCTACTCGACCGACGACGCGCCGCCGAGCCTCTATTGGTCCCGGTCCAACGGCCACCTCTTGGTGGTCTCCGAGCCGCTCGACGAGGAAGACGAGCGCACCTGGAACGAAGTCCCGCCCAACCAGCTCCTGGCCTATGAGCGCGGCGGCGCCATCGACATCGTCCCGTTCATCCCCGGCTTAGGCTGAACTACTCGTCACCTCCGGGCTTGACCCGGGGGTCTCGCGCCCATCTGGCACCAGATGCCGGGTCAAGCCCGGGCATGACGGTATTGGGCGAACATAGGACGCGGTTGTCAGTTCTCGCGAGAAACCACTTCGACGCCGATCTCCTTCAGCGTCTTCCTGAGCCAGGTCTGCGCCCAGCGCACCGCCTCTTCCTCCAGCGCCACCAGATGCGCTGGATCGCTCTTCTCCCAATCCGGCGCATCCCAGGGGCGCATCACCGGATCGAAGGCGCGGTCGTCCCCGCGGAATACGCCTTCCCCCCACTTTGCCCCGCCGCGCCAGTCGCGCACCGGGCAGCGATAGGCCCAGACATTCGACAGCAGGATCCGGTCGAGCCCATTCGCCACCAGCCGCCGGGTCAGGTCGGCGATCGGCAGCACACCGCTGCCGATCGGCACGCCGAGGATCTCGACCATGCCGTCGGGATGCCGGCGGCAGGCATGGTCCTTCAGATGCACCGACCGGATGAAGGGCAGCATCGCCTCGAGGGCGGTTTCCGGCTGCTCGGCCACCATCATGGAATTGCCGTAATCGAACAGGGCGCCGACCGGCTCCTGGTCGACGCCGCGCATGATCTCGGCCATCTCGGCGCCGGTGAAGTCCTCGTGGTTCTCCAGCAGCAGGGTCGTACCCGCCGCCTTGAACCGCGGGGCCGCGGCGCGGAGATCGGCGATGGTCTGCCTGACCGTCTCCTGCGGCGAGCCGGCATAGCGCATATAGGTGCGGAGCTGCTCGACGCCGAGGATGTCGCAGACCTGCAGCATGGCGGTGAAATGCGCCTCGTCGGTGCCGCTGGATTCGAGGTCGCAGCGCAGCTTGTTCTCGTCCAGCCGCTTGCGCACCCGGCGGATGTGATCCGGCGATGTGCCCGAGAGCTGGCGGTAGTTCGGCCCGTTCAGGTTGATGCTGACGCCGGTATAGCCGTCCGCCGCCGCGCGGTCGAGGAAGGCGAAGACGTCATAGCCCGCCTGGTGCAGGTAATGATGCCGGTAGCAATAACTCTGCAGGAAGAGATCGACCTTGCTCATATTCTCCCCTCGAGCCGCGCCAGCAGCGCGTTCAGTGCCCGGTCATAGCGTGCCGAGGCTTCCGGCCGCGTCTCGGCGTATTTCAGCTTACGCGTGGCGCAGTACCCAGCCATCCGCCAATCGTAGAACGGCAGCATCCGATCGTATCGTTCCTTTGTTGCCGGGTCGTCATACGCTCTATGAAATTCGGCCTCCTGCTCCCCGCTCAAGGGCGTGCAGCCATAGAGAATCTGAAACGCCGGCGACAGGAACGCGATCATGTCCTGGATCGGATCGCCCGCCGCCGGGCATTGCCAATCGATGACCACCAGGTTGCCGTCGCGTGCGACGATGATATTGCCCGGACCGATATCGGTATGCAGAAAGCTGCGCTTGACCCGGTCGGTCGCAAACGGCGCCGGCCGCATCGCCAGGAGCCTAGCGCGCATCTCCGGCTCGACGATCGCGAGAAATGCATCGCCCTCGGCAAGTATTTCTGCCGGTGACATCGGGACCGGCCTGAATCCTGCGGCATCGACGCCGCGCAACCGGCGCATCAGCCGCGCGACCGCCCCGATCCCCTCCGCCCAGACCTCGCCTTCGCAGAACTCATAGACCAGGACCGGGTTCTCGCCCGGGAAGAAGCCGATGGGTTTCGGCGCCAGGCCGTGGGCGCTCGCCCGTTTCAGCGCCTCGGCCTCGTCGGCCGGGAAGTTGGGGAACAGCGCCAGCTCGGTTTCCGGCATGAAGCGCTTGACCACCCAGTCGATACCGGCGTCGCGCACCCGATAGACCTGGTTCAGGTAGCCGCCGGTCAGCGGCCTTGCCGTGACGCTCCGGTCACGCAGCAGGCCCTGTTCGATCAGAAACACCACCGGATCGAACATGAGGCGACTACTCGCACTCCTTCAGGAACGTCCGCAGGATCATCATGAAGGGATCCGGCCGCTCGATATGCGGCAGGTGCGAGCCGTTCGGGATCACCGCGAGCTGGGCGCCGGGGATCAGCTTGCTGAAGGCATGGCAGCTCGTCGGCGCCGCCTCGTCATACTGGCCGCAGATGATGAGGGTCGGCGCCTGGATCATGCTCAAACGCGACGTGCAGTCGTAGCGCTGCAGGGTGCCGGTGCAGATGAACTCGGTCGGGCCCCACATCGTGTTGTACATGGCCGTATTGGTGCCGTTCATCGCGGCCTCCAGGAAATCCGGCCAGGGATCGGCGCGGCAGAGATGGCGGCGGTTGTATTCGGCGATCGCCGCCGCGACCTTCGGATCGTGATCGGCGCCCTGCCCGCCGGAGCGCTCCAGCGCCGCGCGGGCTTCCGGCGAGAGCGCCTTGATGTAGTCGTCGTTGTCGGCGATCCAGCGGCTGGTCGAGAGCAGCGGGCCTTCCAAGGTCAGGCTCTTCATCCCCTGCGGCCGGCCGATCGCGTATTCGGCGACTACGGTGCCGCCCCAGGAATTGCCGAACAGATGGAACTCCTCGAGGCCGAGCGCCTTGCGGATCGCATCGATCTCGGAAACGAAGCGCTCCACGCGCCAGTTCTTCGGATCGCCCGGCTTGTCGGATTGGCCGACATCGAGCTGGTCGTAGAGGATCACGCGCCGCTCGAAGGAGAGCGCCGTCAGCGGCAGCAGATAATCGCAGGGAACACCGGGACCGCCATGGACGCAGAGGATCGGCGCCCCGTCCTTATGCCGGTCGCCATTGCTGCGATACCAGATGCGGCCGCCTTCGACTTCGACATATCCCGTCGATTCAGGCGCCGGAATCGCATGCGTCTTGTTCACCTGCTGCACGCCTCCCATCAAGCGCCCCAGCCGGAATAGATGCCGAGGCCCCGTTTCTTGATCTGGCCGCCGATCACCACGCGCTGGATCTCGGAGGTACCCTCCCAGATCCGGTCCACCCGGACGTCGCGGTAGAGCCGCTCGACCGGGTTCTCCCGCATGTAACCGCGCCCGCCGAGGATCTGCAACGCCTTGTCCACGACCCGGCCCGCCATTTCCGAATTATAGAGCTTCACCGCGCTGGCGCGGGCATGGACCAGCTTCGGGTCCATGCCCTCAGACACCTCGGCCGCGATCCGGTAGAGCAGCGATTTCGCCGCCATGATCTCGACCGCCATGTCGGCCAGCATGAACTCGATCGCCTGGAACTCCCGGATCGGCTTGCCGAACTGCACCCGTTCGGAGGCGTATTTGTTGGCGACCTCGGCGGCGCGGATCGCGGCGCCCAGGCAATGGGCGGCGATCTCTATCCGGGTCTCGGTGAACCACTCCTTGGTGAGGTCGAAACCCTGTCCGATCTCGCCGAGCCGGCGATTGTCGTCGACCGCGACATTGTCGAACACCATCTCGTAATGCTCGTAGACGTAGGAATGCATGAATTGCGGGATGCGCTTCACCTTCACGCCCGGCGCGTCGATATCGACGATGAACAAGGTCGGCTTCTTGGCATCGCCATCGACATGGGCGTGGACGATCACCACCGATGAGGCATCGGCGGAGGTGACGAACCACTTCTCGCCGTTGATCATCCACTTGCCCTTCTTCTTCACCGCCGAGGTCTTCACATAGGTCGGATCGGAGCCCGCATCCTTCTCGGTGATGGCGAAGCAGGACCGGCCCTTGCCGGCGTTGAAGGGCAGCAGGAAGGTCTCGCGCTGCCATTTCGTGCCGCGTTTCAGCGGCGTCGAAGCTTTGAACACCACGGTCCAGAGGCCGCAGGTCGCCTTGCCCAGCTCCTCGCAGATCAGCGCCTGCTGCAGCGGCGTATAGCCGTGGCCGCCGTCCTCTTTCGTATGGTTGTAGCCGTTGAGCTTGTAGTCGATCGCCGCCTTGCGCATCGCGACCAGGGTCTTCTTCTGGAGCTCCCGCTCATCGGTGGCGATCTCGTGCGGGAAGAGATGCTTCTCGGCGTATTCCTTCGCCCGCGCCTGGATGGCGCGGTCTTCCTTGCTGAGCGAGAGATCCATGTCAGTCCTTTCGGGGAACAATCAGCGCGTCGAGAGCGACGCAACCTTCGGGGCCGGCGATCAGCGGGTTGACGTCGGCCTCGGCGATCAGGTCGCCGAGATCGGCGGCCAGCACGGAGAAGCGCGAGATCGCCTTGGTGAGAGAGTCCAAATCCGCCGGCGCCGCGCCGCGCTTGCCGTCGAGCAGCGGCCGCAGCGCCAGGGCGTTCAGATGCCGCAGCGCCTCGCTTTCCTCGAAGGGCGGAATGGCGAAGCGGCGGTCCCTCAACAGCTCGATCAGGGTGCCGCCGGCACCGAGCATCAAAATCGGGCCGAATTGCGGATCGCGGGTGAGGCCCAGCGACAGCTCGACACCCTTGTCCGCCATCGGCATCACGATGACACGCGGCCCGAGGCGGTCCTTCAGATCGCGATAGGCCGCGGCGGCATCGGTCACATTCAGCTTCACGCCGCCGACATCGGATTTGTGGAAGATGCCGGGCATCGCGGTCTTGATCGCCACGGTGCCGAAGGACCGCGCGGCCTTCAAGAGATCGGCCTCGGTCTCGACCACGCGATGCGGCAGGACCGGGATGCCGTAATCGCCGAGCAGCGCCAGGCTCTCGGCTTCATCGAGGGTTTCGCCGCGGCGCAGGCGCGCCTGCCATTTCTCGCGCAGGCCGTTCGGCAATGACGGCGCCTCGACGACCACCCGATCGCGCCGGTCCATCGCCTTGCGGATCACGGTCAGCATCGAGGCGACGCCGGAAAGCACCGGGACACCGTCTTTCGCCAGCCGCACCGCGACGTCGTCGCTGGAATTGCTGGCGACATTGGTGGCGAGGATGACCGGCTTCTGGGTCCTGGCGCGGATCTGGCGCAGCATCTCGCAATAGCCTTCGGTCAGCGCATAGCCGTCGCGGGTCTCGACACAGAGCGCGCCCAAGGCCGTGTCGGGATCGTCGAGCAAAGCCTGCATACAATCGCTGAAGATGCCTTCCCAGTCGTTGCCGGTCCCCCAGGCATCGAGCGGGTTGATCGGCTCCAGCCCGTAATCCAGCCGCGCCGCCAGCTTCTGCGTGGTCTCGGCGTTGATCTCCGCGAAGGGCACCTTGCGCTCGACGGCGAGATCCATGGCGAGCTCTCGGAAGCCGCCGCTGTCATGCATCGTGGCGATGCCGCCTTTGGCGAGGTCGCGGCCGCCGGCATAGAAATGCAGCCCGTTGACCAGGTCGTCCATATTGTCGACCTCGATCACGTTGTAGTGGTCGAACAAGGCCTGATAGGCCGCATGATTGCCGGCCAGCGCGCCGGAATGGCTGACCGCCAGCGCGGCGCTCTCCGCGGTGCGGCCGACCTTCAGCGCGACGACCGGGATGCCCCCGTCGCGGGCCTTTTCCAGGCCGCGCGCGAAGCCTTCGGGATCGCGCACGGTTTCGAGGAACAGGCCGACGACCTTGGTGCTCGCCATCTGCAGCACGAAATCGAGATAGTCGGCGACCGTGGTGGCGAGCTCCTGCCCGGCCGAGACCGCAAGGCTGAAGCCCATGCGCCTGTCGTTGTGGCAGAGCGCCGAGAAAGCCGAGCCGGAATGGGTGATGAAGGCGATCCCGCCGGCCCGCATCCAATCCGGCGGCGGGAAGCCGCAGACCCGCAGGCCATAGTCGAGATTGTAGAAGCCCATGCAATTGCCGCCGCAGATCGCGATCCCCGCCTCCTTCGCCATCGCGGAGAGCCGCGCGGTCAGCTTGGGTTCCCCATGGTTTACCGGGTCATTCTCCAGATAGCAGCTCGCGAAGATGGTCGCGGCGCGCACGCCGTTCTCGATCGCATCCTTGAGCGCCGCTTCCAGCCGCGCATTGGCGACGCCGAGCACCGCCATATCGACCCGCTCCGGCACCTCGGCGAGCGACGCGTAGCACCTCTGTCCCTCGATCTCCGGATAGTTCGGGTTGATCAGATGGATGCGGCTCGGCGTGCCGGGCATCGACGCCGAGGCGATCATGCCGCGGCCGACCGTGCCCGGCTTCGGGCTGGCGCCGATCAGCGCCACCGACCTGGGAGTCAGCAGCGGTGCGAGCCGGTGTTCGGTTGTCGGTTGGGATCGGTTGGGCGCGTCCATTTTCTTAAATCGTCATGGTCCGCGTAGGCGGACCATCCACGAGTTTGTCGGCAACCGAAGAAAGTCGTGGATGGTCCGCC
>DASZYM010000022.1:0-5615 GCA_035545355.1 Dongiaceae bacterium | reverse complement strand
CATCTGCTGCTCGGTCTCAGTCTGATTCTTCCGCAGCCAAGCCGCTCGCCGATGCTTCCCCGTCATGTACCGCGGCCAAAAATCCCCCTCTCCCCCCTGCGGACGAATGTCCGCATTCGCGGACAGTGGGAGAGGGCAGGGGTGAGGGGTCGACGGGTCCATCCGCGGGAATCTCACTTTCTCACTGCCCGCGCCGCGCGAGGAATGCGACGCGCTCGAACAGATGCAGATCCTGCTCGTTCTTCAACAGCGCGCCATACAAAGGCGGCACCACGACCTTCGGATCGCTTGACCGCAGCGTCTCCAATGGGATCTCGTCCGCCACCAGCAGCTTCAGCCAATCCAAGAGCTCCGACGTCGCCGGCTTCTTCTTCAACCCCGGCACCTCGCGGATCTCGTAGAACAAGGTCATCGCCTCGCGCAGCAAATCGCGCTTGATGCCGGGATAATGCGCCTCGACGATCCGCTCCATCACCGCCTTGTCGGGGAAGCGGATGTAATGGAAGAAGCAGCGCCGCAGGAACGCGTCGGGCAGCTCCTTCTCGTTGTTCGAGGTGACGATGACGATCGGGCGATGTTTGGCGCGCACCGTCTGCTTGGTCTCGTAGACGAAGAACTCCATCCGGTCGAGCTCCTGCAGCAGATCGTTGGGGAACTCGATATCGGCCTTGTCGATCTCGTCGATCAGCAGCACGACTTGGGCGTCGCTCGCGAAGGCGTTCCAGAGCTTGCCCTGGACGATGTAGTTGGCGATGTCGTGCACCCGGGCGTCGCCGAGCTGGCCGTCGCGCAGGCGCGCCACCGCGTCATATTCATAGAGGCCCTGCGCCGCCTTGGTGGTGCTCTTGATGTGCCAGGTGATGAGCGGCAAGCTCAAGGCCGCCGCCACCTCCTCCGCGAGCACGGTCTTGCCGGTCCCGGGCTCGCCCTTCACCAGCAGCGGCCGGCCCAGGGTGACGGAGGCATTGACCGCGATCTCGAGGTCGCGGGTGGTGATGTAGCGCGTGGTGCCGGCGAATTTAGTGGTGGTCATGCTGGGTCCCGGTCGGTGAGCGAGGACGGGAGCCTAGCATCTCCCTTCAGGGCGCGTCCGGGTCGTCCCGCGCCCAGACCCACTGGTCCACCTCCTGGTAGACCAGCACCATGTCGACGCTCCGGCCGTCGCTGGAGAGCGGCAGCAGCAAGGTCTCGGCCTCGCGGGCGAAGCCGCTCTCGGCCGGGGTGTGGTCCCAGTCGTAGACCGGCTTCTTCTCCTCGATCACCAGCCGGTAGTTCTCCAGCGCCGCGGCGAGGCTGGCGCCGAAATAGCCCTCCTCGACGGTGAGCCCGGTGACCTCGCGGCCGCGGAGCCGGGTCGGCCGCGTGCCGATCAGGCGATAGCGGAGCGCGTAAGGGCCGCCGGCGTTCTCCGCGCGCGCGACCTCGATCAGCGCCACGCCGGGAAGCCACGGCTTCATCTCCACCGGATCGAGATCGGCGCGGGCCGGCATCGCCCGGGTGCCGCGCTTGGCGTTCCAGTAGCGGTAGAAAGCCGCGGTCGCCGGGCGGCAGCGATTGAGGAAATCGAGCCCGGTGCTGCGCGGATAGCCGCGCTCTGTCCCTTTGTTGCCCGACATGCCAGACAGGACTTTAGCCCTCGCATTGCGGCCGATTTCGAGGGGCAGAGTAGCACGGACCGGCCGGGAACGCGCCTCAGGGTTGTCCCGGATACATCATGGGGGATAGGTCGCGGGGATCCATTGCCGCCTCTTGCATCCGGCGGCCGCTTCCGGGAGCCTGTCGGGCATGACCGGGCCGATCGCCTATATCGAACGCACCCGCGCCTATTACGCGGCGCTGGGCTACACCACGCCCTATCGCTGGGCGCGGCATGAGGACGTGCCGTTCACCCGCCCGGCGAAGCCGCTCGGCCGGAGCCGCATCGCCCTCGTCACCACGGCGACGCCGATCGCGACCGCGCCGGGGCGCTACGACGCGGCGGGCAAGTTCTTCGCCGTCTATTCCGGCGATCCGGCCAAGGCGCACGACCTCTCGATCAACCATGTCGCGATCGACTTCAAGCACACGACCGGCGCGGACCAGGGGAGCTTCTTCCCGCTGGCGGCGTTGCGCCGCGCGGTGGCCGCCGGGCGCATCGGCGCGCTGACGCGGTTCCATGGCGCGCCGACCAACCGCAGCCAGCGCACGACCATCGAGACCGATGCGCCGGAGATCGTGCGGCGCTGCCGGGAGGATGGCGCCGATGCCGCCGTGCTGGTCCCGAACTGCCCCGTATGCCACCAGACCGTGAGCCTGGTGGCGCGGCATCTGGAGGCGAACGGCATCGCAACGGTGATCATGGGCGCCGCCCGGGACATCGTCGAGCTCTGCGGCGTGCCGCGCTTCGTGTTCTCGGATTTCCCGCTCGGCAATGCCGCGGGCAAGCCGCATGACGTCGGCTCGCAGGACCTGACGCTGAACCTCGCCCTCGATCTCCTGGAGCAGGCGACCGCGCCGCGCAGCACCGTGCAATCGCCGCTGCGCTGGAGCGCGGACGAGGCGTGGAAGCGCGACTATGGCAATATCGTCGGCCTCGCGCCGGCAGAGCTCGAACGCCTGCGCGCCGAATTCGACGCCGGCAAGGCGGTGGCCCATGAGCGCAAAGCGGGGCAGCGCAGACAGGGATGACACGGATGAAAGGCAAAGGCGCCACACTCCTCGCAGCCATCGAGCGCGGCGATCACGCGGCGCTGAAACGCGCGATCGATTCCGGCGAATCCGTCGAGACCCGCGATCCGACGCGCCGCGCGACGGCACTCCTGCACGCCGTGAGGAAACGCGATGTCGCGGCGGTCGGGATCCTGGTCGCGGCAGGCGCCGACATCAATGCCCAGGACAACATCAAGGACTCGCCCTTCCTGCTGGCGGGCGCGCTGGGCGATGTCGCGATCCTCAAGGCGCTCCTGAAGGGCAAGCCGAACCAGGGGCCCGATTTCACCAAGGTCAACCGCTATGGCGGCTCGGCGCTGATCCCGGCTTCCGAGCGCGGCCATGTCGCGGCGGTGAAGCTGCTGATCGAGGCCGGCGTGCCGGTCGATCATGTCAACCGGCTGGGCTGGACCGCTTTGCTGGAGGCGATCATCCTCTCCGATGGCGGCAAATCCCATCAGCAGATCGTGGAAGCGCTGATCGCCGCGGGCGCGAATGTGAATCTTCCCGACGGCGACGGCGTCACGCCGCTGCAACATGCCCAAAGGCGCGGCTACCAAGCCATTGCGACTCTCTTGCAGGACGCCGGCGCGCGCTGACGCGCCAAGCGCTTCAAATTCCGCGCCCTTCGCTCTTAACCTTTCGCCGTTCCGATTTTTCTTGAAAAGCGCCGACCCCATGCTTTTATGCATCTGCGTGACCATGGGTCGCAGAGGTTGGGTGAACCTTGACTGCCGGTTGCAGCGCGGCGCGTGAACCTTCCGCGCGCATCGTTGGACAGATTGATTCCGCAACTCTGAACGGGCGCGAGCCTATTCCATTCCGCACCGTCTCCTAGGCAGGGAGCCGATCGGTGCGGAACGGCATGGTGCGCGATGCAGCGCTGGGCGCAAGGCGTTGGGGCGCGCCCCGCGGCTTGTCCGCCGTAGCCCATCGGGCGAAGGCGAAGCACGCAGTGCGGAGAGGGGTGGGACATGTTCGACTATCTGGCCGCGCCGGGCTTCCAGCCCTTCACGATCGCGGCTTTGGTGCTGCTCGGCCTCTGCGCCATCGAGGGCGCCAGCATGGTCTTCGGCCATTCGGTCTCCGGCACGATCGACCACCTGCTGCATCTCGACCATGGCGACCTGGATGCCGACCACGCGAGTATCCTCGACCTGCATGCCAGCGCCGACCAGCCGCATGGAAACTTCCTCGGCACGTTCTATGACTGGCTGAATGCCGGGCGGGTGCCGCTGCTGATCCTGCTGATGGCCGGGCTCGGCGCCTTCGCAGTTGCCGGCCTGGTGCTGCAGACCGTGGCAATGCATGCGGCGACGGCGCCGCTGCCGGGGCTGCTGGCCTCCGCGATCGCGTTCCTCGCCGTCGCGCCGACGACGCGCTTCGTCAGCCGGCTGATCGCGCGCTTCCTGCCGCGCGACGAGAGCTACGCGATCGAGGAATCGGACCTGATCGGCCTGACCGGCACCGTGACCCTGGGCCCGGTCGAGGCGGACTCCGCCGGCCGCGCCAAGGTCGAGGACAAATTCGGCAACGCGCATTTCCCGCGCATCCGCGCCGCCCGCGCCGGCCTCACCATCGCGCAGGGCGCGAAGGTTCTGGTGGTCGACCGCGTCGGCAGCGAGCTGACCGTCGTGCCGGCCGAGCTGCGCCAGTTGGAGAATGCGGGATCGAAGTCTTTGGAGCGCAGTCGGTGAGAGTGATCGACCCCTCATCCCTGGCTTCTCCCTCAAGGGGAGAAGGAGATTTTATAGCTGTGTCGAATGACGGTTCGTTTGGCCAACGCTCGAGTGGCGGACCCGCTCGAAGGCCAGAGCAACAGCGTCCCCTCTCCCCCTGAGGGAGAGGGATAGGGTGAGGGGTCGACCGGTCTGTCCGCGAAGGACACATCGCTCGATCCCGCCCCACCGAACGAAACGCGTGCCGGCGCGGGGTCCGGCGCTTAGGGAGCTACGACGATGGATATGATGATCCAACTCTTGGTACCGGCCGTGCTGATCCTGGTGGCGCTGCTTGCCATCGGCATCGTGCTGGCCCGCCTCTACCGCCGCTCGGAGAAGGACCGCGCCTACGTCCGCACCGGCTTCGGCGGGCAGAAGGTGGTGCTGGACGGCGGCTCGCTGGTCCTGCCGGTCTTCCATTCGATCGCCTGGGTCAACCTGCAGACCCTGCGCCTCGACGTGCGCCGCGACAATGCCGAGGCGATGATCAGCAAGGACCGCATGCGGGTCGATATCGGCGTCGAGTTCTACGTCCGGGTGAAGCCGGACGGGCAGTCGATCGGCCTCGCGGCCCAGACCCTCGGCAACCGCACCGGCGATCCCGCTTTGCTCCGCGAGCTGGTCGAGGCGAAGTTCGTCGACGCCTTGCGCTCGGTCGCGGCGACCATGACCCTGGCCGACCTGCAGGAGCAGCGCGCGGCCTTCGTGAAGAGCGTGCAGAGCACGGTTTCCAGCGACCTGGAGTTGAACGGGCTGGAGCTTGAATCGGCCTCGCTGACCAAGCTCGACCAGACCGACACCAAGTACTTCAACCCGAACAACGCCTTCGACGCCGAGGGCCTGACCGCGCTGACCAAGATCACCGAGGCCAAGCGCCAGGAGCGCAACCTGCTGGTCCGCGCGGCGGAAGTCTCGATCGCGCAGCAGGATCTGGACGCGCGGCAGAAGACCTTGGAAATCGAGCGGATGAAGAAGGAATCCGAGCTCAACCAGCAGCGCGACATCGTCAACAAGACGGCGACCACCCGCGCGGAATCGGCGCAGAAGGAGGCCGAGGCCCAGCGTGCGGAAGCAACCGCGAAGATCGAGGCCGAGCAGGCGATCGCCGAGCGCGCCGCCATGGCGAAGAAGGTGCAGGAATCGGCGACCATCGACGCGCAGCTCGCGATCGCGCAGAAGCAGACCGAGGCCGACCGCACCGCGGAG
>DASZYM010000021.1:0-4278 GCA_035545355.1 Dongiaceae bacterium | reverse complement strand
GCCATGGCGATGTGCCAGTCGGGCGTGCCGTTGGTCTGGGGGATGAGATCCTTGAGCTGGGTCACCGCCGTGCCATGGGCCGAATCGGTGGTGACCAGGAGCGGCCAGAGATACTGATTCCAGGCCCAGACGAACATGATCGTGCCGAGCGCCGCCATGTTGGTGCGCGAGAGCGGGATCAGCACGTCGAAGAAGAAGCGGATGGCGCCGGCGCCGTCCATCCGCGCCGCTTCGGTCAGCTCGTCGGGCAAGGTGAGGAAGAACTGGCGGTAGAGGAAGGTGCCGGTCGCGGTGGCGATCAGCGGCAGGATCAGGCCGGTATAGGAGTTCAGGAGGCCCCATTGCAGCTTGAGCTCGATGCCGGTCAAGTGCTGGACCAGCCAGGTGATGCCGGTGAGATCGAGGATCGTCTGATAGGGACTGAGCGCATTGGCCGCGACCGCATAGGTCGGCACGATGCGCACCTCGAGCGGCAGCATCAGGGTGATGAAGATCAGCCAGAACACCGCCATCTTCCCCCAATAGCGGAAATAGACGATCGAGAAGGCCGAGAGCGCGGCGATGAACACCTTGCCGAGCGCGACGCCGCCGGCGAAGACCAGGCTGTTCACGATCTTCGGGCCGAGATCGGCGCGGGTCCAGGCCTCGACGATATTGGCCCAGAAGAACGGGCCGGGCGTCAGCGGCATCGGCACTTCGTTGACCGAGCGCAGGTCGTGGGTCGCGGCGATGATGATGATGCCGAACGGCAGCAGCGACAGAACGAGGCCGAGGAACAGGATGACCTGGGAGGCGATGTCGAGGACCGGCGTGCGTTCGACCATGGCGGCGCCCTACTTGTAATGCACGCGCCGCTCGACGAAGCGGAACTGGATGACGGTGAGGCCGATCACCAGCAGCATCAGGATGATGCTCTGGGCGGCGGCGCCGGAGTAGTCGAGGCCTTTGAAGCCGTCGAAGAAGATCTTGTAGACCATGAGCTCGGTCGCGCGGTCGGGTCCGCCATTGGTCATGATGTCGACGATGCCGAAGCTGTCGGTGAAGCTGTCGGTCAGGTTGATCACCAGCAGGAAGAAGATGGTCGGCGTGAGCAGCGGGACCTGGATGTCCTTGACCCGCCGCAGCAGGCCGGAACCGTCCATCGCCGCCGCCTCGGTCAGGCTCTTCGGGATGCCCTGGAGGGCCGCCAGGAAGAAGATGAAGTTGTAGCCGATATATTTCCAGACATAGGCGATGACGATCGCCATCATCGCCTGGGTCCCGTTGAGCGCGGGATTCCAGAGGCCCGGGATCACATGGTTGACGAAGGCCATGAAACCGGCCTCGGGCGCCAGGATGAAGCGGAAGGCGACACCGAGCGCCGGTGCCGCGATCGCATAGGGCCAGACCAGGACGGTGCGATAGACGCGATAGAAGCGGAGCTCGCGGTCGGCGAGCAAGGCCATCACCAAAGCCACGGCCATCGCCAATCCGGTCGCCGAGAAGGCGAAGATCACGCTGACGCCGATCGAATTCCAATAGACCGAATCGCCGAGGATGCTGGCGAAGTTGCCGAAGCCGACCCATTCATTGCCGCCGCCCCACGGGCGCTCGAGGGTGAAGGCCCAGTAGAGCGCCTCGCCCGTCGGCCAATAGAAGAAGGTGAAGATCAGCAGGACCTGCGGCAGGATCAGGGCCACGCCGAGCCATTTGTTGTGGAAGAGCGCACGTTTCTGCATCGGTGACTCTTACCCCCACCCCAACCCTCCCCCGAATCGGGGGAGGGAATAGAAGCCGGCGCATAGAAACAAGGCTCCCTCCGCCGAGCTGGCGGAGGGAGAGTTAGGGGATAGGAGTCCGCGGTGAGACAGCACCCGGATCAGGGGAGCTGCTTGCCTTTGTAGGTCTGCTCGAAGCGGCGCAGGATCGCATTGCCGCGATCGACCATCTGGTCGATGCCTTGCTGCACCGAGACCTTGTTGGAGAAGATCGCCTGCCAGCCGTTGGAGACCTCGTTGCGGATCTGCAGGAAGCCGCCGAGGCGGGTACCGTGGGTCTGCGACTGCTGGTCCGAAGCGGTCAGGCTGGCGATCGCGATCTCGCGGCCGGCGTATTTCGGATCCTTATAGAAGCCCTTCTCGACCATGTAGTCGTAGCCGGTCTTGGTGACCGGGATGTAGCCGGTGACGGTCGACCAGAAGAGCGCCTGCTCGGGCTGGGCGATGAAGTTTAGGAAGGCGGCGGCCGCCTTGTATTCCTCCGGCTTCTTGCCGGCGAGGACCCAGAGCGAGGCACCGCCGACCAGCGAGCTCTTGCGCTGGACGCCGGCATAGACCGGCAGCTCCGCGACGCTCCAATGCATGCTGGGATCCGCCGTGCGGCCGATCGTGCCGTGATCGCCGACCGAGGTCAGGATCATCTGGCAGTGGCCCGCGGCGAAGGCCGGCACCATCTCCTCGCCGGTCTCCTTGCTCTTGATGACCGCGAGGCCCTGGTCGTACCAGCTCTTCAGGTCGGTCATGTATTTCACGAAGGTGGTCTTGTTGAAGACCAGCTCGGCATCGAGGCCGCCATAGCCGTTATCCTTGGTGGCCAGCGGCTGATCGTTGACGGCGGAGAACTGCTCCAGGAACTGCCAGCTCTCGTCGGCGCTGATGTTGAAGGCGAAGGGGCAGTCGTAGCCCGCGGCCTTCAACGCCTTCATGTCCTCGGCCGCCTCTTCCCAGGTGGCGGGCGCCTCGGTCTTGCCGATCTTCTGGAACGCATCCTTGTTCCAGTAGAGCAGAGCGGTCGAGGAGTTGAACGGGAAGGAATACATCTCGCCCTTCGAGGTCGCGTAATAGCCGCGGATGCCGGGGAGATAGTCGTTCCAGTCGATGTTGTAGCCGTTATCCTTCATCAGCTTCGACGCGGGGTAGTAGGCGTCGGAGAGCATGAGGTCGAGCGTGCCGACGTCGAACACCTGGACGACGGTCGGCTGCTGGCCGGCGCGATAGGCGGCGATCGTGTTCTGCACGGCGGCGGCGTAGTTGCCCTGGCTGGTGCAGACGACCTCGTAATCCTGCTGCGAATCGTTGAAATGCTTGCAGACGTCTTGGACGCGCTGGCTGAGATCGCCGGACATGCCGTACCAGAAGTCGAACTTGGTCTTGCCGCCGGCGAAAGCCGGAGCCGCGAAAGCCGCGAGCGCCGCAGCGCCCAGGATGCCCACGGGCAGTATCCGTTTCATGTCTTACCCCATCGCGTTGGTGACTGGACGCCTCCGGCCCAGTCGCCCTCGTTCATTCACATGGGCGGGTGATGAAGCGTGAACGCCGCGATGAAGTTTTGATGAAGCTTCGCCGTCGCTTCAGTGAAGCCTGTGGGCAAGCCCGGCGAGGCTGTGGATGAGCGTGGCCGGTTCGCAATCGTCCAGCACGGTCAGGCCGATATGCGGCGCAATCCCGCAGGATCTGCCGGCAATCACCGGCACGCCGGCCGCCAAAGCCGCGAGCAGCACCCGCGGCTGCTCCTCGATCAAGGACGGCTGCACGACCGCCGCCGCCTCGTCGAGCCAGTTCGAGTCGCGGGCGACGCTGCGGACGTTGAGGCCCTGCCAGAAATCGCCGCCTTCGAGGTCCTGGCCGACGACCAGGATCTCGAGATCGAGGGCGAGCGCCGCTTCGCGCAGCGCATGGGCGCCCTTGCGCGCGATGCTGGGCCCCGGGAAGGCGATGGCGCGGCGCGGCTTTTCGGCGCGGAGGCTCGCTTTCGGCATCTGCCAGTCGAGGCGCTCGGCCCGGCCGGGGAAGAGCGCGGCGATCTCGAGATGCGGCGTCACGATGCGCTCGGCGGCGGCGAGGGCCTCGTCCTCGGCGGCGACCCAAGCAGCGGGCGCGCGGAAATCGGCAAGGGTCGCGCGGTCGGGATGCGCATGGGCGGCCGCATCGAGCCGGGCCTGCAGCTCCGCCATGGGCAAGCGGGTCATCAGCACGGTCACGCGCCGGCCGCCGAGCACGCCCATCCGCCATAGAAAAGGTAGGAGGGACTGGGCGACGCAGAGCTCGGTGACGTCCGGCGTCAGGGCCTTGGCGAGCTTTTCCGCGATGGCTTTGCTGCGCAGCAATTGCGCAGCGACTCGGCGGTTTTGCGCGGTTTCGGCGCGCGCCCGGAAAGCATGCCAGAGCGTCGTCGGGGTCGCCGCCGCCACCGCAGCAAAACCCTCGGTCTCCCAGGCATAACGCGGGCGGTTCCATCTCTTGCCGTCGAGCGGAATGGCCATGAGATCGGCGCGCGACTTGCGCTCGCGGACATAGGCGC
>DASZYM010000020.1:0-3092 GCA_035545355.1 Dongiaceae bacterium | reverse complement strand
GGGGACCGCCATCAATTCGGCGGCATTCGAGGGTTTCACCGAGCCGCCGTACAAAATCCGGACCCCGGCGCCGCCCTCCACCCCGGTCGCCAGCAGCTTGCGGATATGGCGGTGCACGACCTCGACATCGCCCACAGTCGGGGTGCGGCCGGTGCCGATCGCCCAGACCGGCTCATAGGCGACCACCAGGTTGTCCGCATGCGAGCCCTGGGGGATCGAATTGGCGATCTGGGATTCGACGATCTTCAGGGTGTCGCCGGCATCGCGCTGCGCCTCGGTCTCGCCGACACAGACCACGGCGCAGAGGCCCGCCGCCTGCGCCGCCTTGGCCTTGGCCGCGACCTCGGCGCTGGTCTCGCCGTGATCGGCGCGGCGCTCGGAATGGCCGAGGATCACGTGGCTGCAGCCGACATCCTTCAGCATCACCGCGGCGACGTCGCCGGTATGGGCGCCGGATTCCTTCGGCGCGCAGTCCTGCGCCCCGAGAGCGATCGACTTGCCCTTCAGCAGATCGGCCACGATCGGCACATAGGGAAAGGGCGGGCAGACCAGCAGGTCGCAGGCCAAGCCGGCCATCCCCTGCCCCAGCTCCGCGATGAGCTGCGCCGCCATGGCGCGGCTGCCGTTCATCTTCCAGTTCCCGGCGACCAGGTGCCGTAAAGCTGCCATTATCTCCCCCTCTTCGGCGTCTCGCGTCAGACGCCCATTACCAGTCCCATGCGGATGAGGCCATAGGCACTGCCGATCAGCAGCAGGATCAGGCAGATCATGCCGATCCCGAAACCCAGCATCCGGCGCCTGGGCTCGCGGTAGTAGCCCGCGGCATAGAGGATGCGGCCGAACAGCCAGACGATGCCCAGGATCGCCGCCGGCAGGTATGCCCAGAAGATCGCGCAGATCCAGAGCGCCGCCAGGAAGGGCACCATATGCTCCAGGGTATTGCCCTGGACCCGCAGTGCCCGCTCCAGTTCCGGATTCCCGCTCATCTGGGGCGGGTGGATGCCGACCCGGGTGCGGGTCCGCGCCACCATGATGCAAGTGCCGATGTAGAAGACCAGAACGGCCAGCGTGATCCAGCCGATCCAGAGCATGCCCGGTTCGATGTGCATCCTGCCTCCTTGGAAACCGCCGTTCAGGCCTGACTAACACGCCCCAAAGGCAAGAACCATCGGCCCGACGCCCTGGTTGCGGGTATAGGGGTCCATCCCTATGATGCGGCCCGATTTCCGGCCAGATTTGGCCCGCACCAGACAACGAGACCAACGGCTTCCATGCTCAGCGCCATTCGTTCCAAGACCACCGGTTGGGTCGCCAAGATCCTGTTCGTCATCCTGATCGTCGCCTTCGGCGTCTGGGGCATCGGCGACATCTTCCGCGGCGATCAGGCGCAGAAGCCGGTCGCCCAGGTCGGCGACGTGAAATACAGCCAGGGCGAGTTCCAGCGCGACCTGAAGCAGCAGCTCGACAAATACCAGGCCCAGGGCGTGCCGCTGACGGCGCAGCAATTCGCCCAGTTCGGCGGCGTGGCGCAGATCATCGCCCAGGCGGTCAACCGCAGCTCGCTGAAGGTCTTCGCCGAGCAGCAGAACATGGGCGTCTCGCAGCAGACCGCGATCACCGAGATCCAGGCCGATCCCCAGTTCCAGAACGAGCAGAAGCAGTTCGACCGCAACCGCTTCGTCGCCGCCCTCGACCAGATCGGCCTGAGCGAGGCGGCCTATGTCGACGAGGTCCGCACCGATCTGGTCAATCGCGGCCTCTATCGCGCCATGCTGACCGGCATCGCCGTGCCGCAGAAGCTGACCGACGAGGTCTATCTGCACGACCAGGAGCAGCGCACCGCGGACGTGCTGGTGATCCCGACCGCCTCGATGACCGGGATCGCAACGCCCGACGACGCGACCCTGCAGAAGTTCCAGAAGGATCACGCCGACAACTACAAGGCGCCGGAATATCGCGCGGCCACCGTGATCGAGGTCGCGCCCGAGGATTTGGTCGGCGAAGTCTCGGTCAGCGATGACGAGATCAACCAGGGCTATGAAAGCACCAAGGCCCAGTACTCGACGCCGGACACCCGCGAGATCGAGCAGGTCGTGGTCCAGGACCAGGCGACCGCCGACAAGGTCGAGGCCGCGGTCAAGGGCGGCGCTGCCTTCAAGGACGCGGTCAAGCAGGTAACGGGCGGCGACCCGATCGTGCTCGGCAAGATCGGCAAGGAGAAGCTGCCGGCCGAGATCGCCGACAAGGCCTTCGCGGTACCGGCAGGTGGCGTCTCCGACCCGCTCACCAGCCCCTTCGGCATCCACATCATCCATGTGATCTCGGCCCAGCTCGGCGGCGTGAAGCCCCTGGCCGAGGTGAAGGACCAGGTGAAGCACCAGATAGCCCTGCAAAAGGCGACCGAGAATCTGGACTCGCTGGTGCAGCAGCTCGAGGACACGCTGGCCGGCGGCGCTTCGCTGGACGAGGCCGCGACCAAGCTGAAGCTCAAGGCCAAGAAGGTCGATGCGGTCGATCTCGAGGGCAAGGACCCCAAGGGCGACGATGCCGGCCTCTCCCACGCCGCCGTCACCCTGGTCTTCAACACCGAGAGCGGCAATATGAGCCCGGTCGCGCCCACGGCGAGCGGCTCCTACATCGTCGCGCAGGTGAGCGGCGTGACCCCGCCCGCCGACCGGCCTTTCGCCGACGTGAAGGACAAGGTCACGGCCGACTGGATGGCCGATGCGCAGAAGAAGGCCGCCGAGGACAAGGCCAAGGCGATCGCCGACAAGGTGAACAAAGGCGGCGACCTCAATGCCGAAGCCACGGCGCTCGGCCAGACCATCAAGAAGTCGGCCTCGTTCACACGCGATCGCGGCGATCCGGCCAACGGCATCCTCGCCGACTTCGCGCAGACCCTCTTCACGCTGAAGCTCAATGCGGCCGCGGTCGGCGACAGCAAGGACGGACCGGTCGTCGCCAAGGTCACCGCCATCACCCCGCCTGACCCCAAGGCGCATCCCGCCGATGTCGACCAGACCAGCCAGCAGCTCACCAGCGAGATCCGCAACGATCTCGGCGCCGAGTTCGCCGAGGCGCTGCGCCAGGAG
>DASZYM010000019.1:0-17942 GCA_035545355.1 Dongiaceae bacterium | reverse complement strand
TGCGGCGACGCCTGAGCCGGTCGCCCTATATCTATATTTTCCATAATATACATTATGCGAACGACTGATGCAGGTAATGGCGTTTTAACAATGGTTTATGTGAAGCTGCTGGATGCCTCCTGCATGGCTATCGAAGCGCTTCCGTGCCGCCGCGCGCGGTTATAGTCGGCTCTTGTTGCAGTCCAGATCGAGGTCAAGATGAGCATGCCCGAGCCAAGCTCCAGCCCCGCCGCCTCCGCCTTCGAACGCCTGCTGGGGATCATGGCGCGGCTGCGGGATCCCAAGGGCGGCTGTCCCTGGGACCTCGAGCAGAACTTCCGGACCATCGCCCCGCATACGATCGAGGAAGCTTATGAGGTGGCCGACACGATCGAGCGCGACGACCTGAAGGCGCTGCCCGGCGAGCTCGGCGATCTCATGTTCCAGGTCGTGTTCTATGCCCAGATGGCCGCCGAAGCCGGCCTGTTCCGCATGGAGGACGTCCTGGCCGCCATCAACGGCAAGATGATCGAGCGGCATCCCCATGTCTTCGGCCAGGCCGATATCGCCACCGCCTCGGCGCAGACCGTGGCCTGGGAGACCCAGAAGGCGGCCGAGCGGGCCCGCGAGGCCGCCGCCGCGGGACGCAAGATCGGGACACTGGACGGCGTCGTGACCGGGCTCCCTGCCCTCACCCGCGCCGAGAAGCTGCAGCGCCGCGCCGCGCGGGTCGGGTTCGACTGGCCGGAGGCGCGGCCCGTCCTGGACAAGGTGCGGGAGGAGATCGGCGAGATCGAGAGCGAGATCGCCGGCGGCGCGGATCCGCAGAAGCTCGACGAGGAGGTCGGCGACCTGCTCTTCGCGGCGGTCAATCTGGCGCGGCACCTGAAGGTGGATGCCGAGGGTGCGCTGCGGCGTGCGAACCGGAAGTTCGAGCGCCGCTTTCGCCGGATGGAAGAACTGGCGGCGGCCAAGGGAGAGGCGCAGAGTGGGTCAGGCGACGGTCAGGCGGGACTGCCATCGTCGCTGGAAGGTCTGGAGGCGTTGTGGGCGCGAGTGAAAGCCGAGGAGCGCGGGGCGGCGCCGCGATAGCCGCGCCGTCGCCTTCCGGCCCACCGGTGGATTCCGATCCCAGGAGCGAGATGAAGGGCGTCGTCTTGCCGGCGACCGGCTTTTCCGGACAGGCCGGCGATCAAGGAGGCTCTTTCGACCGCGCAAACGCGCTCGGCGCATGGTCGCGCCGGATGGAGAGCCGCGCCAATGCGCTGGTGCGCAAGCCGATGGCGCGCCGGTTCAGGCGGCTCGGCATCCGTCTGCTCGATCTGCTGCGCATGGTCTGGTATGCGCCGCGCCTCGCGCCGCAGGTGGCGCGGGAGTTCGGCGTGCCGGTCGGAACCCAGTTCGCCGTGCAATGGGCCATGGTCTTCCGCCAAGGCATCGATCCCACGATCTACTATTTCGAGGAGCTCTATAAGCCGGGTGCGCTGGCGAAGCTCGACCAGTACTTCCTGCGCCGCGAGGTCAAGGGCGATCTCCTGGCCCAGCTCCACCGGTTGCAGCCGAAAGCCGGCGAGCGCCGGATCAATCTCGGCGACAAGATGCAGCTCTTCGCCTGGTGCGAGCGCGCCGGCCTGCCCCACGCCGCCCCGGTGATGCTGATCGAGGACGGCCAGCCGGTCTGGCACACGCCCAATCCGCTCGATCTCGACCGCGACCTGTTCGTGAAGCCGCGGTCGGGCCGCGGTGCCTCCGGCGTCTCGCTCTATCGCCGGACCGCCGCCTTCCAATATGCCGACGGCGCCGGCAAGCGGCTGGTGCTGGGCGAGATCGTCAGCGACGTCATCCGGAAATCCGGCACGCGGCCGATGATGGTGTTGCCGCGGCTGCGCAATCATCCGGCGATCGCCGACATGGCGACGGAATCGCTGATCACGGTGCGGATGGTGACCGTGCTCGACGAGGCGCTGCAGCCGGAGCTCGTCGTCGCCTATCTCCGCGTGCTGGCCAAGCTGGAGCCGGACTGGCCGGTCAAGAAGCCGATCAGCGAATACGCCGCGGCGGTCGATCTGGAGACCGGCCGGCTCGACGCGATGACCGGCGACAAGCCCGAATGCCTGTCGCAATGGCACGAGCGGCATCCGGTGACCGGCGTCGAGATCGTCGGCCGCCCGGTGCCGTGCTGGGAACAGGTGGTGGCGTTGGTCCAGCGGGCCCATCGGGTGGTCAGCGACCGGGTGCTGGTCGGCTGGGACGTGGCGATCACGCCGGAAGGGCCGGTCCTGCTCGAAGGCAATTCATACCCGGATGTGCACTACCCGCAGCGCATCCACCGCAAGCCCTACGGCGAGATGCGCGTCGGCGACCTGCTCCGCTTCCACATGGCCCGGCTGGAGGCGCAGTGGGCCGCTGCCGCGCGCTCGGCCAAGGAAAGGTAAAGCGCTAAGGCCGCGCGACCAGGTCCATGAGGCTGGATGTATCCCAGCGGTTCCCGCCGCGCTGCTGCACCTGGGCGTAGAACTGATCGACCAGAGCGGTGACCGGCAGGCGCGCCTTGTTGCGCTTGGCCTCTTCGAGGCAGATCGCGAGATCCTTGCGCATCCAGTCGACGGCGAAGCCGAAATCGAACTTGCCCGCGACCATGGTGTTGGCGCGGTTCTCCATCTGCCAGGATTGCGCGGCGCCTTTGGAGATCACCTCGACCACCTTGGCGGTATCGAGGCCGGCAAGCTTGGCGAAGTTCATACCCTCGGCCAAAGCCTGGACCAGGCCGGCGATGCAGATCTGGTTCACCATCTTGGTGAGCTGGCCGCTGCCCAAAGGCCCGAGCAGGATGCAGGCCCGGGCGTAGCTGTCGATCACCGGCTTGGCACGATCGAAAGCAGCCTCCGTGCCGCCGACCATGACGGTCAGCTTGCCGTTCTCGGCACCCGCCTGGCCGCCGGAGACCGGCGCGTCGAGGAAACCGAACCCGCTCTTCTCGGCCATGGCGCCGAGCTCGCGCGCCACTTCGGCGGAAGCGGTGGTGTGGTCGACGAAGAGCGCGCCCTTGGCCATGCCGGAGAGCGCGCCGTCGCTGCCGAGAACCACGCTGCGCAGGTCGTCGTCATTGCCGACACAGGCAAAGACGATTTCCTGATCCTTGGCGGCTTCGCGCGGCGTCGGCGCCGAGCGGCCGCCATGGGTCTCGACCCATTTCGCCGCCTTGGCGGGCGTGCGGTTGTAAACGGTGACGTCGTGGCCGGCTTTCTTCAGATGCCCGGCCATGGGAAAGCCCATCACGCCCAGTCCCAGAAACGCGACCTTCATGTTCCCCTCTTCGCTTGATTCAGTCGGCGGCGAGCAGCCGCTTGTAAACTTCGTCCCAGGTGGCGCGGTCCCGCGCGGCGAGAATCCCGCCGGCCTCGAGCGCGCCGCTCGGGCGATAACCCTTGCCGTCGATATAGCTGATATGGCCGCCGAGTTCCTGGATGATGGCGGCGCCCGGCGCATGATCCCAGGGCATGGTGCCGCTGAACATCAGGAAATCGACCTCGCCGCGCGCGAGCCGCATGTATTCGATGCCGGCGCAGCGCACGCTCTTGACCTGATGGACGCGCTCGCGGCGCTTCTGGACGCGCGACCCCAAGGCGGGATCGCCTTTGATGCCGACCGCGAGAATGCCGCGATAGGTGTTCTCCACATTGGGCCGGGCCAGAGGCTTGCCGTCATGGAACGCGCCGCCGCCGCGGATGCCGTAGCTCATGCGGTCGGTGACCGGCTCGTAGATCCAGCCGGCCAGCACCTGGTCATGCTCGACCAAAGCCAGCATGACCGCGAACTCCTCGCGGCCGTGGGCGAAATTCGCCGTGCCGTCGACCGGGTCGATCACCCAGACCGGCTGATGCGAAGCGAGGCGGCGCATCACGGTCACATCGCGCGCACTGTCCTCCTCGCCCACCAGCAGCGAGCCCGGCATCAGGGCCGAAAGCTTGGGGGCGAGCGCCGCTTCCATGGCCTCATCGGCGACGGTCACGAAATCGCCCGGGCTCTTCTCGCGCACTTCATGGCGCGCGAGCTGGCGGAAGCGCGGCAGGACTTCGACCTGGGCAATGCTACGGATGAGATCCGCGACGATGCGCGGATCGGGAATGGTGGTCGTGGCCATCACCCGCGTCCCGCGATCCAGTCCCGGATGGCGGCCTCGTCATGGAGATAGGCCTCGACGGATTTGACGTCGAGGCTGGCGGCAAGCCGCAGCAGGTGCCACATCTCCGGATCGATCGCGTCGGTGTCGAGCTCCTCGATCTCCTCCTGGACCTCGCTGGCCCATTCGGCGGCGGCCGTGCGGCTGGTCGTGCCGTCGAGCACCGCCTGCAGCAAGGCCACGATCTCGTCGCGGGTCGGAACGGCCACTTCACCCATGGGAACGTCTTGCCTCTTCGTTGGGATCTTCGATCGCCGCGACGGCGTAGCGCTGCTCGAAGCGCTCGGCCTCTTCCGGCGCCAGCCGCACCGTCAGGGCCGAGTGATCCGCCTCGTCCTTCCGCGATACGACCTCGCCGTGCTGATAGAGCCAGGCCGCGGCCGCACCCTGCTCATGGCCGAGACGGTAGGTGAGCGTCAGCAGCCGGTCGCCGAGCCGGGCCTCGATCGCCGCGATCAATTGGTCGCAGCCTTCGCCGGTGAGCGCGGAGATCGCAACGACCGGGTGATGGCGCTTGGCCTGCTCCAGCAGCGCCGCGCGCGCCTCGGGCTCGATACGGTCGATCTTGTTCAGGACCTCGATCATGCGTTCGCCGAGCCGCTCCAATCCGAGATTGCCGAGCACCGCTTCGACATCGGCCTTCTGGCCCTCGGTCTCGGGATGCGAGGCGTCGCGCACATGCAGCAGCAGGTCGGCCTCGACCACCTCTTCCAGCGTGGCGCGGAAGGCGGCGACCAGCTCGGTCGGCAGATCTGAGATGAAGCCGACGGTGTCGGAAAGGATGATCTCGCGCCCGCCCGGCAAGGTCACGCGGCGCATGGTCGGGTCGAGCGTGGCAAAGAGCAGGTCGGCCGCCAGCACGCCGGAGCCGGCGAGGCGGTTGAACAAAGTCGACTTGCCCGCATTGGTGTAGCCGACCAAAGCGACCACCGGGAACGGCACGCGGCGCCGCGCCTTGCGGTGCAGGCCGCGGGTGCGCTTCACGTCCTCGAGGTCGCGCTTGTTGCGCGCGATCCGCTCGTCGATGAGGCGGCGGTCGATTTCGAGCTGGCTTTCGCCCGGGCCGCCGAGGAAGCCGAAGCCGCCGCGCTGACGCTCGAGATGGGTCCAGGACCGCACCAGGCGGCTGCGCTGATAGCTCAAGGCGGCGAGCTCGACCTGGAGCTGGCCTTCGCGGGTCCGGGCGCGCTCGCCGAAGATTTCCAGGATGAGGCCGGTGCGGTCGATGACCTTGGCTTTCCAGGCCTGCTCCAGATTGCGCTGCTGGATCGGCGTGATCGCGCCGTCCATGACGACGACCGCGATCTGCTGCTCGGCGATGAGCGCGGCCAGCCGCTCGACTGCGCCGCTGCCGATCAGCGTGCTCGGCTTCGGCTCGGAGATGCGGACGATCTCACCGGCGATGACGTTGAGGTCGATCGCGCGAGCGAGGCCGATCGCCTCCTCCAGCCGGGTCTCGGGCGAGCGGCCGCCGCTATACTGCGCGCGCGGTCCCGCCTTGAAGGCGGGATGCAGCACCAGGGCACGGTCGCCATGGCGCATGCCGTCGCCGTCGACGGTCGGTCGATCGACGGTCGCACGTTTCGGATCGGTCGGCGCGACTGGCGCCGCGCCGACATCCGTCCGATGGTCGCCGTTGGTGGGGCTCAAGCCTCCTCCGTTTCCTTTGCGCCCTCGAAGAGCTGCAAGGGACCGGCCGGCATGATGGTCGAGATCGCGTGCTTGTAGACCAGCTGGGAATGCGCGTCCCGGCGCAGCAGCACGGAGAAATTGTCGAACCAGGTCACGATGCCCTGGAGCTTCACGCCGTTCACCAGGAAGATGGTGACCGGCATCTTGTTCTTGCGGATGTTGTTCAGGAAGACGTCTTGGACGCTCTGGGATTTCTCGTTGGCCATTATTGTCTCCGTCCATTGTTCTTGGGGCCGCCGTCGAAAAAGGGACGACCCGGGTGAGGTGAGCGCACGGCCTACAGGGAAGGACCGGCGAAGGTGACGAGTAACACAATTCCCGGGGCCTGCAAACAGGCCCGGCCGGACGGCAGATATGCGCCAAGTGCTTGGTGGAGGCCCGTTTATCGGGATTCGGTTCGCCTGAAATCCGCCGCGCCATCCGCTCGCTGCCAAAAGCGAACCGCCCGGCTCGGGAGCCGGGCGGCCGAAGATTGCGGATCGATTACGGCGGGGGCCGTTACGACCGGCCCGAGCCGCCACCGCCGCCCGTGCCGCGCTCGACCGCGGTCGGCATGTTGCCGCCCGAGACCTTGGCGAGGGCCGCGTCGGAGAGCGCGCCCTTCTCCGGCTTGGTGGCCTTGGTCTGCGGCTTGGGCTGCTGCTTCGGATTGCTCATGGCATCTTCCTCGTAACGGTAACCCGACCGCCAAGCGGCGGGTGCCGTCATCGGTCGCGCGGCGGACTTCCGCGGTTCGCGCCGTGGCCTGTGACGATCCTCACAGCCGCTCCGTGTCAGGTTTGCCGCAAATGGGCCGCGAGGCTCGGCAGATCGGGGAAGTGCAGATCGGGTGCGGCCGCCGCGAACTCGCCGCCGGCGGGCGGCTGGGCTCGCACCAGGATCGCGCGGCAGCCGGCATTGCGGGCGCAGAGCATGTCGATATCGGCATCGCCGACGAACCACACGTCGGGTCCGGCCGCCGGGCCCGGGTTCGACGTCCCGATGCCCAGGGCATGATCGACATGCTCGCGGCAAGGCTTGTCGCGCGCGGCATCGCCGGCGCCGGCGAGCTGCCGGAAATGGCGATGCCAGCCGAGGCGCTCGGCTTCCAGGCGCAGGAAATTGCCGCGCTTGTTGCTGACCACGCCGAGATAGTAGCCGGCCTCGGCCAGCTCGCCGAGCAGCTCGCCCGATCCGGGCAAGGGCGCGAGATGCTCGAGATGCAGCCGGCCGAAGGCGTCGTAGAACACCTTCTCCGCTTCGTTCCAGCGATCGCCGAACAGGGTCGGGAAGCTGTCGCGCAGCGAGGCCCGCACACGGCTCTCGGTCTCGGCACGGGTCCAGAGCGGATGGCCCATATGGCCCAGAGTCTGGTTCAGCGCCGCATGGATCACGGCCCAACTGTCGATCAGGGTGTTGTCCCAGTCGAACAGGATCGCGCGCGGACGTGCGATGCTCATGCCGCGACTTGGCGCTCGGCGTGCTCGACATAGAGCGCGCGAAGCTGCCCGGCGACCGGGCCGGGCTTGCCGTCGCCTACGGCTTTGCCGTCGATCCTGGTGATCGGCAGGAGGAAGACGCTGCTGCTGGTGAGGAAGGCCTCGGCGGCATCATGCGCCTCGTCCAAAGTGAAGCTGCGCTCTTCCAAGGCCAGATTGGACGCGTGCAGGAGCTCGAGCATCGCGCGGCGGGTGACGCCGGGCAGGATCTCGTGGCTCAGGGGACGCGTGATGATCTTGCGATCCTTGGTGACGATCCAGGCATTGGTGGATGTGCCCTCGGTGACATGGCCCTCGGGATCGATCTGCCAAGCCTCGTAGGCGCCTTCTTCGGCCGCCTTCTGCTTGCCGAGCACATTGGGCAGCAGCGAGATGGTTTTGATGTCGCAGCGCTTCCAGCGGAGATCCGGAATGGTGATGACGCCGACCCCCTCCTCCAGATATTTCGCCGGGACCGGCTTCAGGCGCTTGGCGGTAATGACCAGGCTGGGACGCGCGCCGGCCGGAAACGCATGGTTGCGCGGCGCGACGCCGCGGGTCACCTGCAGATAGACGATGCCGCGCGCGACGCCGTTGCGGCGCAGGACCTCGCGCAGCACGACCTTGAGCGCGCGCAGGTCCATCGGCGGCGCAATCTCGAGCTCGGTCAGGGAGAAGGCCAGCCGCTCGAGATGCATCTCTTCGTCGATCAGCTTTCCGTTCTGAACGGGAACGACCTCGTAGACGCCGTCGGCGAACTGATAGCCGCGGTCCTCGATATGAACCGCCGCGGCGCGATGCGGCAGATAGCGGCCGTTGACATATGCAATGCGTGCCATGGTCTCTTGTGTCGGAAGGTTAAGCGCCGCCCTCGGCGCGGTCGGCTTTGTCGGAGGTAGTGATGCCGAGCGAGCGCAGCTTGCGGTGCAAGGCGGAGCGCTCCATGCCGATGAAGTTGGCGGTGCGCGAGATATTGCCGCCGAAGCGGGTCACTTGGGATTCGAGATAGCGGCGCTCGAAGATCTCCCGCGCCTCGCGCAACGGCAGCGACATGACCTCGCTGCCGTCATTCATCGCCACCGGCGAGAGCGAGACGGCGCCGATATCGGGCGGCAGCATGTCGCCGCGGATCGGGTCCTCGGGGCTGCCCGGCGGCATGATCAGCAGCCAGTCGATGACGTTGCGGAGCTGGCGCACGTTGCCCGGCCAATCGTAGGCCTGCAGGATCGCCAGCGCATCGTCGCCCAGATGCCGGACCGGCAGGCCGGTCTGGTCGGCGGCGCGGCGCATGAAGTATTCCAGCAACGGCACGATGTCGTCGCGGCGCTCGCGCAAGGCCGGCAGGCGCATCGGCACGACGTTCAGGCGATAGAACAGGTCCTGGCGGAAGCGGCCGGCGGACATCTCCGCCTGCAGGTCCTTCGAGGTCGAAGCGATGACGCGGACATCGACCTCGACCCGGGTCTTGCCCCCGACCCGCTCGAATGTCTGCTCCTGCAGCGCGCGGACGATCTTGCCCTGGGTCTCCAGCGGCATGTCGGCCACCTCGTCCAGCAGCAGGGTGCCGCCATGGGCCTGCTCCAGGAAGCCGATCTTGCCGGGCGCGTCCATGCTTTCGCCGGTGCGCTCGACGCCGAACAGCTCGATCTCCAGCCGGTCGGGATGCATGGTGGCGCAGTTGACGACCACGAACGGCCCGCTGGCGCGCTTCGAGCGCCGATGCAGCATGCGGGCCGCGACCTCCTTGCCGCTGCCGGCGGGGCCGGAGAGCAGCACGCGGCTGCCGGTCGGCGCCACGCGCTCGACCGCCTGGCGAAGCTGGACGATGGCGCCGGAGACGCCGATGAGCTCGATCTCGGTGCCGGAACGGGCGCGGAGCTCGTCGTTCTCGCGCTTCAGGCGCGCGGCTTCCAGCGCGCGCTCGATGATCACCAGCAGCCGGTCGGCCTTGAACGGCTTCTCGATGAAATCGTAGGCGCCGTTCTTGATCGCATTGACCGCGGTCTCGATATTGCCGTGGCCGCTGATCATGATGACCGGCAGCTCCGGATAGTCGCGCTTCAGCACATCGAGCAGCTCCATGCCGTCGAGCGCGCTGTTCTGCAGCCAGATGTCCAGGATCAGCAGATGCGGGCGCCGATGCCGAAGCTGTGCCAGCGCGGCATCGCTCTCGGCGGCCTCTCGCGTCTGATATCCCTCATCCTGGAGAATGCCGGCGATGAGAGCCCGGATATCGGCCTCGTCATCGACGATGAGGATGTCGTGCGCCATTGCAGTCTATTGTCTCTATGCAGACCCGACCGCGGCCGGAGTCTTGGCTGAGTCTGCGACATTCATCGCCGCCGCGTCCAATGGAAATGTCATCAGCACCGATGCGCCGCCGCCCTGGCGGTCGGCCAGCGTCAAGGTGCCGCCATGGTCTTCCATGATCTTCTTGACGATGGCAAGGCCGAGGCCGGTGCCTTTGGTCCGCGTGGTGACATAGGGTTCGGTCAGGCGATCGCGGTTGTGCTCGGGCAGGCCGCGTCCGTTGTCGTCGATGCCGATCACGAGACGGTCATCGCTCTGTCGCATCCAAAGCCGGATCTCGCCGGGCGTCGCCCGCTCGCCGCGGCCGTTCTGCTCCTCGATCCGCTCCTCGACGGATTCGGCGGCGTTCTTCATGAGGTTGGTGACGGCGCGGTTGAATTGCGAGGCGTCGCAGACCAGCTCGACCGGATGCGGCGGCAGGTCGATCCGATAGGCGATCGCCGGGTGCGCGCTCTGCTGCAGGAAGGCCGCCTGCTTTGCAAGCTCGCGTGCTTCTTCGGGGCGGAGCGACGGCGCCGGCATGCGGGCAAAGGCGGAGAACTCGTCGACCATCCGGCCGATATCGCCGACCTGGCGCACGATCGTCTCGGTGCAGGCGGTGAACGTGTCCGGATCCTCGGTGATCTGGCGCAGGTACTTGCGCTTCAGCCGTTCGGCGGAGAGCTGGATCGGGGTCAGCGGGTTCTTGATCTCATGGGCGATGCGCCGGGCGATATCGGCCCAGGCCGCCTTGCGCTGGGCCGAGAGCAGCTCCGAGACGTCGTCGAAGGTCACGACCAGCTTGGCGTGTCCCTCGTCGCCCACCTCGGAGACGACCCGGACATGCAAGGTGCGGCTGATCGTGCCGCTGGTATGCATGATCTGGCCGTCCGCCGTGCCGGAATTGCGGGACCGCGCCTTCTCGACGATCTCGGCCATGTCCGGCGAGATCGAGGCCAGCGGCTGGCCGATCAGGCCTAGCAGGTTGACGCCCAGCAGCTCCGAGGCCGAGCGGTTGGGGAGATCGATCGTGCCGTCATCGGCCAGGCCGATCACGCCGGCGGAGACGCCGGAAAGCACAAGCTCGGTGAATCGCCGCCGGTCGTCCGCCTGGCGGTTGGCGGCGATCAAGGCGTGCTGCTGGCTCTGGAGCTGGATCGCCATGACGTTGAAGGTGCGGCTCAGCGCCGAGAGCTCGTCCTCGGCCAGGCCGATCTTCACCCGCGCGCTCAGGTCGCCGCCGCCGATCTGCTCGGCCGCGGCGGCCAGGCGCGAGACCGGCCGCACCAACTGGCTGGCATAGAGGATCGCGACCCAGACCGCCGCCATCAGCACCAGGATCGCCAGGACGGCGAAGGTCAGGCCGACGGTGATCTGGAGCTTGGGCCGGGCGCTGGCCATCTGCTTGTAGAGCACGAAGGCGCTCTGGTTCTGCAGGGCGGCGCTACGGATCCGCTCATCGAAGACGCGGCCGATATAGAGGTAGTAGCGCGAGCCGGACTGGACCGAGACGACCGCGCGGATCCGATCGCGGATGGTGTTCGAGGTGTTCACCACCTCGCCGCTATCGGCGCGGTCGAAGGCGGATTCCGGAAGCTCCAGGCCGAGCTCCATCAAGCCGCTGTTGCCGCCGCGCGCCACGATCTGCCGGTCGCGGGTGACGATCACGGCCTCGGTCAGGCCGCGCAGCGCCACTTCCTGATTGAGGAAGGCGCTCATCGCCGCCGAATTGCCCGAGGCGAGGACGCCCGAGCTCCAGAGTGCCCGCACGATATCCGTGGCGTCGTTGCTGATCCGCGCGCGCTGCTCGGCCAGATAGGTCTGGACGATGTTGCCGGAGCTTTCGATCGCCTCCTGGATCCGGTCGCTGAACCAGGTGTCGAGGCCGCGGCTCAGGAACGCGGTGGAGAACACGGCGATGATCACCGTGGGGACGACGGCGATCAGCGCGAACAGCATGACCAGCCGGGCGTGGAGCCGCGCGCCGGCGAGGCCGCGACGCAGATTGCGCCAGAGCGCCAGCAGGCGGTGCAGGACGATCGCACCCAACGCCAGCGCGATGGCGATATCGGCGTAGAGCAAGCGGCTGATGATCCGCTCGCCTTCGATCTGGGAGGTCCAGATGTTGAAGAAGGCGAAATAGGTGGCGAGACCGCAGCCGGCGCCGAGCGCCATCAGGATGATCGCCAGCAGACGCTCGACGCTGATCAGGCGGTCGCGCCCGCCGATCCGGATCACCCAGCCCCGGCGGCGTTCACTGCTGCGGTCGGTGACGGCTGCGTTCACTTGGCGCCTCGGCTGGGTTGCAGGTCGAGCTCGCGCAGCTTCTTGCGGAGCGTGTTGCGGTTGAGGCCGAGGAGCTCGGCGGCGCGGATCTGGTTGCCGCGGGTAGCCTGCAGCGACAGTGCCAGCAACGGCCGCTCCACCTCGCGCAGGATCCGGTCATAAAGCCCGCTGGCCGGCAGGCCGTGGGGGTGCGCCCGGAAATAGGTATCGAGGTGGCGCTCGACCGACTGCGACAGGGTCTCGTTGCCGCCGGGCCCGCGGGCGACGGCGACCGGCTCCTGCTCGGCCAGGGCCGCCGCGACGATCCGGCGATCCACCAGGGATTCGCTGTAGAGCACGGCGATCCGGTTCATCAGGTTCTCGAGCTCGCGCACGTTGCCCGGCCAGGAATAGGCCTTCAGCCGCTCCACCGCCGAGACATCCAGCGTCTTCGGCGCCAATCCGTCGCGCTGCGCCAGCGCCAGGAAATGCCGTGCGAGGTCGGCGATATCCTCCGGCCGCTGCCGCAGCGGCGGCAAGCGGATCGGCACCACGTTCAGCCGATAGAACAGATCCTCGCGGAAGGCGCCCTGCTGGATCATCTGGCGCAGATCGCGGTGGGTCGCGGCGACGATGCGGACATCGGCGCGGATCGCCTGGCGGCCGCCGACCGGCGAGAACTCGCCGGATTGCAGCACGCGCAGCAGCCGTGTCTGCGCCTCCAGCGGCATGTCGCCGATCTCGTCGAGGAACAAGGTGCCGCCGGCCGCCTGCTCGAACCGGCCGATGCCGCGGTTGACGGCGCCGGTGAAGGCGCCCTTCTCATGGCCGAACAGCTCGCTCTCGATCAGCTCGCGCGGGATCGCCGCCATGTTGACGGCGACGAAGGGCTTGTCGCGCCGGCGGCCGAAATCGTGCAGCGCGCGGGCCACCAGCTCCTTGCCGGTGCCGGATTCGCCGTGGATCAGCACCGTCATCTCGGTGTTCACCAGCCGGGCGATCACCCGGTAGATCTCCTGCATCGCCGGCGAGCGGCCGATCAGCGGCAGAGCCTCCGGCGCATGAACAGCCTGGCTCGGCGCCTGGCCCTGCTTCTCGGTCTCGCGGGCTTCGGCGAGGGCGCGGTCGACCGCGCTCATCAGCACCGTGAGGTCGAAGGGCTTGGGCAGATATTCGAAGGCGCCGCGCTCGGTCGCCCGGATGGCGGTCACCAGCGTGTTCTGCGCGCTCATGACGATGATCGGCAGTTCCGGCCGCCGCTCACGGATGCGCGGGATGAGATCGAGGGCGTTCTCGTCGGGCATCACGACGTCGGTGATGACGACATCGCCCTCCCCGTCCCGCACCCATTGCCACAGCGTCGAGGCGTCGGATGCCGCGCGGACGTTGTGCCCGACCTGCCCGAGCGCCTGGGAAAGCACCACACGGATCGCACGGTCGTCGTCGGCGACCAGGATTGTCGCTGGGGTCATTTCACCTCCGAACCATGGGGCCGGCTCTCGGACGCGGCATCGGCGAGCGGCAACGAGACCGAGAACACGGTGCGGCGCGGCTGGCTCTCGAACTCGATCACGCCGTCATGCTCGGCGACGATCTTGGCCGCCAGAGCCAGGCCAAGGCCCTTGCCGCCGACCTTGCCGCTGACGAAGGGATCGAACAGGCCGTCGCGGATATGCTCCGGGATGCCGGCGCCGTTGTCCTGGATGCGCACGGTCAGCGCGAGGCGCGGCCGGGGGCCGGAGAACCGGTCGCCGAGCCGCAGGCCCGGCACGAACTGGGTGACGAGCACGATATTGCCGCCATGCTCCGGGCAGGCCTCGGCGGCATTCTTCACCAGGTTGAGGAATACCTGGACGAGCTGGTCGCGGTTGCCCCAGACCGGCGGCAATGAGGGATCGTAATCCTCGCGGAAGGCGACATGGCCGGCAAAGCCCGCGCCGGCGAGACGGCGCACATGGTTCAGCACTTCGTGGATGTTGACCGGGCCCATCGGGCTCGGCCGCTCGTCGCCCAGCATCTCCATCCGGTTGACCAGGCCGACGATCCGGTCGGTCTCGTCGCAGATGAGCTGGGTCAGCACGCGGTCGTCCGATCCCATGCGCTTTTCGAGCAGTTGCGCGGCGCCGCGAATCCCGGAGAGCGGGTTCTTCACCTCATGGGCCAGCATCGCCGCCATGGCCTTGGCCGAGCGCGAGGCATCGCGGCTGAGGCTTTGGCGGGTCAGTCGGCGCTCGATGCCGCGATCCTTGACGATCAGGCAGACCGCGCCCGGATGCTCGGCGATGGGTGCTGCATCGATTGCCACATGGGCCGCCTGCAGCCTGGGGCCCGAGAGCGCGAGGTCCGGCTCGGCGACCGCGATGCTGCCGTTGCGGGCCTCGGCGATGAGGGCGAAGACGGGGCTGTCGGCGGCGATGTAGTCGCTGAGTGGCCGGCCTTGCAGCAGCGTCCGCCCGGCGCCCAGCAACTGCTCGCCGGCATGGTTGGCGCCGACGATATGGTCGCCGGGATCGAGCACGACCAGTGCGAAGGGCACGGCGTCGAGGAGGGCCGGCCAGGCGGACAGAGGCAGCGGCTCGACCGTGCGCCGGTCGCGCACGCGCCGCTCCTGGAAGGTTTCCGGTGCGGTGCGTTTCGGCGCGGCGACGACGCTGGTCATCTAAGCGGCGGCCCGCTCGATCTGCGGCTGATAGAAGTCGAGGATCGCCGCTTCGACGCCCTTCGGGTCGTCCATGAAGTTGATCTTGGTGCGGAACTCGTTCGACCCGTAGAGGCCCTTCGAGTACCAGGCGACGTGCTTGCGCGCGATCTTCACGCCCGAGCTTTCGCCGTAGTGCTCGAGGATGGCGCGGTAATGCTCGAGCAGGATCGCGAGCTGCTTGGCGAGCGGCGGGTCCGGCAGACGCGTGCCCTGCTTCAGGAACTGCATGACCTGCTTCAGGAACCACGGGCGGCCATAGGCGCCGCGTCCGACCATCACGCCGTCGGCGCCGGATTCGTCCCTGGCCTTGGCCGCATCCTCCACCGTCACGATGTCGCCGTTGACGACGATCGGGATCTTCACGGCTTCCTTGACTTCGCGCACGAAGGCCCAGTCGGCCGAGCCGTTATACATCTGGCAGCGCGTGCGGCCATGGACGGTGACCATCCGGATGCCGCAATCCTCGGCGATCTTGGCGAGGTTCGGCGCGTTGCGGTTGGCGTGATCCCAGCCGGTGCGCATCTTCAGGGTCACCGGCAGCTTCACCGCCTTGACGGTGGCTTCGAGGATCTTCGCGGCCTTCACCTCGTCGCGCATCAGCGCCGAGCCGGCCTCGCCGTTGACCACCTTCTTCACCGGGCAGCCGAAATTGATGTCGATGATCGCCGCGCCGCGGTCTTCGTTGAGCTTCGCCGCCTCGGCCATGACATGGGGCTCGCAGCCAGCGAGCTGCACCGACATCGGGAACTCGTCGGCGCAGTTGGTGGACATTTTCATCGACTGGCGGGTCTGCCGGATCATCGCCTCGCTGGCGATCATCTCCGAGACGACGAGGCCCGCGCCTTCCCGCTTCACCAGGCGACGGAAGGGCATGTCCGTGACGCCCGACATGGGCGCCAGGATCACCGGATCCGCAAGCGTGACAGGGCCGATCTGGATGCTCATTCGTTAAGCACGGAAATTGGGCTGCACAAAATCCGGGCGATTGGACCCGAATGATGGCTGAAATGCAACAGTTAACTCGGCTTTTGCTGCAATGCGGCTTCAGCCGATCAGCACGTCCCGCACGAATTTCACACCCGGATAGGCCAGGAGCAGGAGCAGATAGCCGAGCAATAGCCAGCGCGCGGCATTGCGGCCGCGCAAACCGGTCCGCTGATGCATGAAGAGCAGGACCAGGATCAGGGCGAAGGCCAGGAAGGACAGCAGGATCTTATGGGTGAAGGCCAGGAACTGGCCCGTCATCAGCACTTCATTGGCAGCGCCGGTGGCCAAGGCCGCCGCCATCAGCACCGCTGCCCAGGTCAGCAGCCTGATCTGCAACCCCTCGGCATCGGCCAAAGGCGGCAAGGCATGGCTGGTCCAACCGATCTGGGCGCGACGCTTCAGCGCACTCTCCTGCAGCATCACCGCGCCGCCGGCGATCGCCGCCAGGGTCAGGACGGCGAAGCTCGCCACCGCCAGCACCACATGGGCCGGAAACCACAGTCCTTCCTCGACCGGCACGCCTTCGGCATTGGGCGCACTGGAGAAAGCGATGGCGAGCGCCGCGCTGATCACGAGATAGGGCAGCAACAGCCCACCCAGGCGATAGGCGCCGGGCCGCACCAGGCAGAGTACGGCAAAGACCAGGAGGGTCGCGGCGATGCTGGCCCAGAGATTGGGCGAAAGCCCCGCCTGCCATCCGGCATGGACTTCGGAGACGACCAGGGCCGCCGGCCCGGCCAGTGCGGCGGCCAGGAGCAGCCAGAGCAGCAGATTGCGCCCGAGTCGGGCGCTCACGGCCGCGGCAGTCAGCGGCAGCATCGCCACCAGGGCGGCGAATTGCGGGCTGAGATTGGCTTGCATGGCGGCATTATGGTTGCCGCCTGCCGCCTTGGCAAACCGCCCTTCCCTCACTAGTTTGCGCGCCAATCGTGGAATGCGCACTTGGGGGTAATCTATCCGATCATGGCGGGCGTGATTGCATTGGTGGTGGCCGCGGGCAGCGGCATCCGGCTCGGCGGCGAAGTGCCCAAGCAGTTCCTGCCGCTGGCGGGCAAGCCGCTGTTGCGCCATTGCCTGGAGACGTTCGCGGCCCATCCGCGCGTGGATCGGGTCAAGGTCGTCATCAACGCGACCTACCGCCCACTCTACGACGCCGCGACGCAAGGCCTCGATCTGATGGAGCCGGCGATCGGCGGCGCCACGCGACAGGAATCGGTGCGCAACGGATTGGAGAGCCTGGTCGGCGATGCGCCCGACCTGGTGCTGATCCACGACGCGGCGCGCCCCTTCATCGATGTGCCGACCATCGATCGCACGATCGATGTCTTGAAGGAGCATCAGGGCGCGCTGGTCGCGGTGCAGGTCGTGGACACGCTGAAGCGCGCGCAAGGTCCCTATAGCGGCGAGACGGTGGACCGCAGCGGGCTCTGGCGTGCGCAGACGCCGCAGGCTTTCCATTTCGCGCCGATCCTGGCGGCGCATCGCAAGGCCGCATCCGGTCCCGAAATGACCGACGATGCGGCGGTGGCCGAAGCCGCCGGCATGAAAGTGGCGCTGGTCCAGGGCATCGTGAACAATTTCAAGGTCACGACCCGGGCCGATTTCGAACGGGCGGAGCATATGATGGCAGAGCAGCACGCGCTCGAATACCGGACCGGCAGCGGCTACGACGTGCACCGGCTGATCGAGGGCAACGGCGTCACGCTCTGCGGCGTCGAGATCCCGCACGACCGCAAGCTCGAAGGCCATTCGGATGCCGATGTGGCGATGCATGCGCTGACCGACGCGGTCCTGGGCGCGATCTCGGCCGCGGATATCGGCGCGCATTTCCCGCCCAGCGATCCCCAATGGAAGGATGCCCCCTCCTGGAAATTCCTGGACCATGCGGTGAAGCTGGTCGCCGAGCGCGGCGGCAAGGTCACGCATTGCGACGTGACCATCATCTGCGAGCGGCCGAAGGTCGGCCCGCATCGCGAGGCGATGATCGCGCGCCTGGCCGAGATCATGGGCATCGACCGCACGCGGGTCAGCGTGAAGGCCACGACCACGGAGAAGCTCGGCTTCACCGGCCGCAATGAAGGCATCGCCGCGCAGGCAGTTGCGACCGTAGCCTTGCCGGTGTCCTGAGATGGACGTCCCCGCCCTCCTCCAGCGCTACCGCGAACTCGGCTGGAAGATCGCCACGGCGGAGAGCTGCACCGGCGGATTGGTCGCCGGCACCTTGACCGCGATCGCCGGGTCGTCCGACGTCTATGACCGCGGCTGGGTCACCTATTCCAACGAGGCCACGCGCGAGCAGCTCGGCGTGTCCTCGATGGTGCTAGACGCGCGCGGCGCGGTCAGTGGCGAGGTGGCCGAGGCCATGGCCAAGGGGGCGCTCCATCGCTCT
>DASZYM010000018.1:0-22439 GCA_035545355.1 Dongiaceae bacterium | reverse complement strand
AGGCCGGCGAGGCCGAGCTCACCGGCAAGGGCCGCCTGCTGATCCGCAAGTCCGGCACCGAGCCGCTGATCCGCGTGATGGCCGAAGGCGAGGACGAAGCCCTGGTGCTGCGGGTCGTCGGCGAGATCTGCAAGGCGGTGGAAGCGGCCGCCTGACCCTGGCCGCGGCCGTGCCCTGAACGATCGGCATTGCGCGAGAACAAAAAGTGAATTATAATCTGTCTCGCGTTGCCAAGTTCCGATCGAAGAGGGATATGGCGCGATCCAATCCAGCAGATCCCAATCCGATTGTGCCCCAGCCGTTGCCCGCGGGCAGTTGTCCCGTCGCCAACGTAGACCGGACGTAGACAGAATGGAAAAACGGTTGGCCCTTCCGGATTGGATAAAGTGCTTCACGATCAAAGATTTATCCCGCGACAGTCTTGCGAAACGGCCCGGTCTATACGGCCGACGGCAGGGGGGCGCATCGCTTCGAGCTTTCCGCGTCCCGGTCTAGAATCGGCGGTCATGGCGTCGGTCCAGTTCACATCGCATCTGCGTAAGGTCGCGCCGGTCGGCGCGATCACGGTCGGCGGCGATACGCTGCGTCGCGCGCTGGACGAGGTCTTCGTCCGGCATCCGCGCGTCAAATCCTATGTGCTGGATGACCAGGAGCGCCTGCGCAAGCATGTGGTGATCTTCTGCGACGGCGCGCGCATCGGTGGCGGCGACGATCTCGCGCGCCCCATCGCGGCCGATGCCGAGATCTATGTCTTGCAGGCGCTCTCGGGCGGTTGAGGGAGGAGAAGGACATGGCATCACGCATGCTGGTGGGCAGCCGCAAGGGCCTGCTGATCTTCGAGCAGAAGGGAAAGAGCTGGGAGATCGCACAACAGGCCTTTCTCGGCCAGCCGGTCTCGATGGCGATGCATGACCCGCGCGACGGCACGCTCTATGCGGCGCTGAACCTCGGCCATTTCGGCGCGAAGCTGCATCATTCGGACGACGGCGGCGCGCGTTGGAGCGAAGTCGCGGTGCCGGCTTTCCCGAAGGCCGACGACAAGGACGCGCCGAGCGTCGGCATGATCTGGGCGCTGGAGCCGGCCGGCGCCGACATGCCCGGCACGATCTGGGCGGGCACCATGCCGGCGGGGCTGTTCCGCTCCGACGACAAGGGCGCGACCTGGCAACGCAACGACGCCTTCGAGGCGATCCCCGGCAAGAAGGATTGGTTCGGCGGCGGCAATGATGCGCCGGGCCTGCATTCGATCGCGATCCATCCCGGCGACAGCCGGCGGATGGTGACCGGCATATCCTGCGGCGGCGCCTGGGCGACGGCCGATGCCGGCGCGAGCTGGAGCAACGCCTCGAAGGGCATGTGGGCCGCCTATATGCCGCCTGCCGAGCGCGAGAATCCGAGCACCCAGGATCCCCATCGCATCGTGCGCTGCCGGGCGCATCCCGAGACGTTGTGGATCCAGCATCACAATGCCCAGTTCCGCTCGACCGACGGCGCCGGCGAGTGGGGCACCATCTCGGAGACCTTCGGCTTTGCCGTGGCGGCGCATCCCAAGGATCCGCAGACCGCCTGGTTCGTGCCGGCGCAGAAGGACGAGATGCGGATCCCGAGCGATCAGGATTTCTGCGTGCTGAAGACCGAGGACGGCGGCAAGAGCTTCCGCCGCATCACCGCCGGCCTGCCGCCCAAGCCCTGCTTCGATCTGGTCTATCGCCATGCCCTCGATGTCGATGGCGAAGGCCGCGATCTGGCCTTCGGCTCGACCACCGGCAATCTTTGGGCCAGCGGCGATGGCGGCGAGCAGTGGCAGGTGGTCTCGCACCACTTGCCGCCGATCTATTGCCTGCGTATGCTATAGGTCAGTATTGCTGACTTAACCACGGCCGCCGCATGGATTCACGTTCCGGAACGCCCCTGCGCCTGGCGCTGGCCGGCGCCATCGCCATGGGTTGCGCCATGGGGATCGGCCGGTTCGTCTATACGCCGATCCTGCCGTTCATGGTGGATGCCCTCCATCTCTCGGCCAGCCAGGCCGGGCTCATCGCCTCGGCGAATTTCCTCGGCTATCTGATCGGCGCTTTCGTCGCATCCGGGCCCTTGCAGGGCGCGCCGCGCCTCTGGCTGATCGGCGCGCTCATCGCCAGCGCCGTCACCACCGCGGCGGTGGGTGCCTTCAGCAGCGTCGCCGCGATCTCCGCGATGCGGTTTATCGGCGGGGTGGCGAGCGCGTTCTCGCTGGTCTTCGCCTCGACCCAGGTGCTCTACGGATTGGCGCGCGCCGGACGCGGCGGGCTTTCGGCGGTGCATTTCGGCGGGGTCGGGATCGGCATTGCGCTCTCGGCGCTGGTGATCCTGCTCCCGGTCGGCTGGGACAGGATGTGGTTCGTCTCGGGTGCCGCGACGTTGCTCGGCGCGATCGTCGTGGCCGTGCTGATGCCGTCGCCGGAAGATCTCCCGCAGGCGCCGGCCGCGCAGGCCGCGGTGCAGCGCCAGGGCGGGCTCGCGCGGCTGATCCTGGCCTATGGTCTGTTCGGCTTCGGCTACGTGATCACCGCGACGTTCATCGTCGCGATCGTGCGCGGAACGCCAGCCCTCAAAGCCTTCGAACCGGTGGCCTGGCTGGTGGTCGGTCTCGCCGGCGCGCCTTCGGTCTGGATCTGGGTGAGGATCGCCGGGCGGACCGGCATGATGCGCGGCTACGCCCTGGCCTGTTTCGTCGAGGCGGTCGGGGTGCTGCTCAGCCTCTGGACCGGGATCGCCGGCATCCTGCTCTCGGCGATCCTGCTGGGCGGCACGTTCATGGCGATCACCGCGCTCGGCCTCGAAGCGGCGCGGCGCCGCGCCGGCGACAATCCGCGCCGGGTGGTCGGGCTGATGACGGTCGCGTTCAGCGTCGGCCAGATCATCGGGCCGACCGTGGCCGGCTATGCGCGCGACGTGACCGGCAGTTTCACCGCGGCGACAGTCGCCGCGGCCGTGGCTTTGGTGATCGCGGCGGCGTTGACGGCCCTGCCGGCTCGGCAAGGAGTCTTCGATCCGCAGCGGCCTTGACTTGGTCTGGTCGCTGTCCCCTCTAATGGCACGATAGTCCAGCCGCGAAGTATTCGTCGTCGTCCGGAGGTTCGCGATGAAGGCATTGGCGATTTTCGCGTCGGCCGCGTTGCTGCTGTGCAAAGCCGCTCCCGCCTTTGCCCACGGCGATGCAACCTGGATCATGACCAATCCCAAGACGCGCAGTTGCTGTGGGCCGAATGACTGCCGCCGCATGGCGCCCGGCGAGGTGGTCCAGGCCGGGCGCGGGTGGACCATCGTCGCCACCGGCGAGCATGTCGAAGGCGTCACGTCGAAGCTCCGCGACAGCATCGACGATTATTTCTGGGTGTGCCGGAACGATGGGCCGAACGGGCCCGGCACCGCGGATCTCAGATGCCTGTTCGTGCCGAAGCCGCGATCGTGAGATATGGCGATCGCAGCCAAGCCGTCAGCGATCGCGGTGCTACGTTCCCAGCCACCAGCGCAGCAGCAGGAACACGGCCATCCCGATGCCGATGGTGGCGAACAGGTTCTTGGTGACGCGGCCGACCACGGCGGCGAGGACCGCCGCCAGCAGCGCCGGGTTGTGCCAGGACAGGTCGATCGCCCGGTCGTCCTTCGGATAGAGCACGGTCGGCACGATGATCGCAGTCAGCACCGCGACCGGCACGAAGGCCAGCGCGCGCTCGATCAGCGGCGGAAAGCGGAAATGGTTGGCGAAGAGATAGACCGGCCAGCGGATCGCGAGATTGATCAGCGCCATGCCGAGGATCATGATGGTGGTGCTCATGCCCAGGTCTTCTTCTCGGCGTCGGCGAAGGGTGGAAGCACGTTGCCTTCCGGCGGCTGCAGCCCGCGCTTGCGGATGTCGAGCAGGACGCCGACCGCGATGCCGGCCAGCGCTGCGAGCATCAATCCCAGCTTGTAGGGCAGGGGATTGGCGAGGACCGCGACCAGGCCCGCCGCGATCGCCGCGGCCCAGTAGGGGACCGAGACCAGCAGCGGCATCACGATGCCGATGAAGCTGACCACCATCGCGAATTGCAGGCCCCAGTTCTGGATGTCGGGGACCTGCGTGCCGACCGTGATGCCGATCGCGGTCCAGAACTGCCAGTTCACATACATGCCGATGCAGGAGCCCATGTAGTACCAATGAGCGTTCGGGCCGCCGCCGAGGGTGCGATAGCGCCGCTCCATTACCGCGAAGGTCTCATCGGTCAGGAAGGCGGCAAGCGGGAAGCGCCAACCTTGCCGGAGATGTCGCACATGATCGACCAGGGTCGCGGCGTAGAGCAGATGCCGCAGGTTCAGCACCAGAGTCGCAAACCAGATCACCCAGAGTCCCGACCCGGTGCCGAGCAGCAGGATGGCGATGAACTGCGCCGAGCCGGAGAAGACGAAGAGCGACATCGCCATCGTGGCCCAGGGGCTCAGCCCCGCGCCGATGGCGAGCGTGCCGAAGATGACCCCGAAGGCGATCGAGCCGAACATCAGCGGCAGCGTATCGCGCAAGCCGAGCGCAAATTCCTGTCCCCGCGAGCGCGCCGCGCCCGCCGGTTGCCCCACCCGCGCCACGGTCAGACCACGCCCATGTCGGCGTTGATGCCGGCGCCCGGCACGCTCCGCACCGTGGCGGCGATGATCTGCAGCCCGCGCTCCATCGTCTCGCGCTCGGGCGGCTCGCAGAGGCAGAGCCGGATCGCGGCCGGCGCGTTGCGCGTGGTGGCGAAGGCGCTGGACGGCGTGACCGCGACGCCCCGCATCCGCAGCTCCAAAGCGAAGGCCTCGGCCGACCAGGGCTCCGGCAGCCGCATCCAGAGATGATAGGCGCGGAACTCGGGCGAGAGGTCCTGGCCCTGCAGGATCAGGCGCGCCGCCTTCTGGCGCGCGATCGCCTCGTCGCGGTGATTGTCGGCAAGCTCGCGGCCGATGCCGTTCTGGATCCACTCGGTGCCGATCTGCGCGGTCAGCGGCGTCGCCATCCAGGTGGTCGAGCGCACCACCTGGGTGAAGTCGTCCTTGCTGCCGGCGGGCAAGGCGAGATAGCCGACGCGCAGGCCCGGCGCCATGGACTTCGACAGGCTGGTGAAATAGTGGCCGAGCTCCGGCGCGAAGCTGGCCAGCGCCGGCGGCGTATCGTCGCCGAGCAGGAAACCGTAGACGTCGTCCTCGACGATCTTCACGCCGTAGCGCTGCGCGATCGCGGCCAATTCGTGGCGCCGCTCGGTCGGCATCACCAGGGCGGTCGGGTTCTGCAGGTTGGTGACGCAGTAGAACACCTTCGGATTGAGCGAGCGGCAGGCCGTCTCGAAGGCCGCCGGGTCGACGCCGTCTTCATCCATCGCGACGCCATGCACGCGCACGCGCAGGAAATCGGCGAGACGCCGCAAACCCGGATAGGTGAGGGATTCCGCGAGCACGACATCGCCGGGCTCGGTCAGCGCGCCCAAGGCCGCGGTCATCGCATGTTGGCCGCCGGCGGTGACGATGACCCGGCTGGGCTCGATCGGGAAGCCGCATTCGGTCAGCCAATGCGCGCCGGCCTCGCGATGCGCGGCGACGCCGGCATGCGGATGATAATCCATCAGGCGGGCGATGCCCGGCCGCGCGGCGATCTCCGCCATGGTCTCGGCGATGATCGCATCGCTGGTCATCGGCGTCGGGATGTTGACCGAGAGGTCGATCACCTGGGGCAGGCCGAGCGGCGCCTCGATATCCGACGCGGCGACGTTCTTTCGCCGCCGCGCATCCGGCCGCACGAAGGTGCCGCGTCCGACCTCGCCGCCGATCAGGCCGCGCCTTTCCGCCTCGGCATAGGCCCGGCTCACCGTGCCGACCGTCACACCCAGTCGATAGGCAAGATCGCGATGGGTGGGCAGACGATCGCCGGGGGCGAGCTGCCCGTTGCGCACATCGCTCGCAAGTGCCTCCGCGATCGCCAGATATCGCGGACCGGGGAGGGTGGAGATCTCGGGTTGCCACATTGTCATGATGACAATGTAACGATTGACATCATCAAGCGTCAAGACAAAATGGCGCCACAAGGGAGGCAATGACGGTAATTCAGCGTTTTTGAGCCGATGGAGCGAGCAATGTATCGATACAATTCGAGTGAAACGACAATGGGTTTGAAACCGCGCCGGAGCTTCGCGCTCGGGGCTGTGGTCGGCCTGTTCGATCAACTGGCGGTCTGGCAGGAGCGCCGGCGTCAGCGTTTCACGCTCGCCCGGCTCGACGACCGGATGCTGCGCGATATCGGCCTGACCACGGTCGATGTGCAGCACGAAATCTCCAAGCCGTTCTGGCGATAACGCCCATGGATGGCGCGGTGACCAAGCACGGGAACACGGCGAGCGCGGAGCTCGACGTGTTCCAGGTGGACGCCTTCAGCGCCCGACCCTTCGCCGGCAATCCGGCGGGGGTCGTGCCGCTGCAATCCTGGCTGACGGATCAGGCGATGCAGGCGATCGCGGCGGAGATGAATCTCGCCGAGACGGCGTTCTTCGCGCCGGAAGGCGATCATTATCGCATCCGCTGGTTCACGCCGACCATCGAGGTCGATCTCTGCGGCCATGCGACCCTGGCCAGCGGGCATGTGCTGTTCAACGATCTCGGCTTCGCCGCCGAGAAGATCGTGTTCGACAGCAGGTCGGGGCCGCTTTCGGTCGCGCGCGCCGGCGAGCGCCTCGAGCTCGACTTCCCGAAGCATGTGATCAAGCCGGCGCCGGAAGCCTTGGCGAAGATCGCGGTCTGCTTCAACGTGAAGCCGGTCGAGGCGCATTTGAGCGAAGGCTTCGGCGCCTATCTCGCCTTGTTCGAGAGGCAAAAGGACGTCGAGACCCTGATCCCGGATTTCGGCCGCCTCAACGCGCTCGATCAATCGGTGATCGTGACCGCCCGCGGCGAGGAGCCCGGCCTCGACTTCGTCTCGCGCTATTTCGCGCCGACCTGGGGCATCCCGGAGGATCCGGTCACCGGCGGCGCGCATTGCACGCTGGTCCCGTTCTGGGCCGGCGTCACTGGCAAGACCGTGTTCCACGCGCACCAGGTCTCGAAGCGCCACGGCGAGCTGTGGCTCAAGCTGGAGGGCGATCGGGTGAAGATCGCCGGCCATGCGGTCTCGGTGCTGCGCGGGAAGATGAAGGTGTGAGCGCTGCTCGCAGCGAGGATCGAAGAGCGACCCTCGATGTCTGTCGTTCCGCTGCAAACCTTCGGATTCTTCGCCCTCGCGGTGCTCGCGTTGCTGGTCACGCCCGGACCCAACATGATGTTCGTGCTGACCAGCGGCGCCGCGCATGGCTGGCGCGGCGGATTCGCGGCGGCGCTCGGCATCGGCGCCGTCGATCTCCTCTTCACCCTGGCTTGTGCCACCGGCCTGGCCGGTCTGGTGGTCGCCTATCCACGGGCCTTCGATGCGATCCGCTGGGCTGGCGCTCTCTATCTGCTGTACCTTGCCTATGGCTGCATGCGCACAGCGTTGCGCGACGACGGTGCCGTCGCGGCCTCCGCGCGGCGCGAGCAGGGCTCGGTCTTCCTCCGCGGGCTGGGTTCCAACATCGCCAATCCGAAGGCGATTCTCTTCTTCCTGGTCTTCATCCCGCAATTCATCGATGCCGGCCGCGGCTCGGTGTTCCTGCAATTCGCGGCTTTGGGCGCATCCTTGGCGGCGATCGGCGTGCTGTTCCACGGCGCACTCGGCGCGATGAGCGCGGTGGCGGCACGGCTCTTCAGCGGCGAGCCGCGGCTGAGGCGGCGGCTTTATTGGGTGCAGGCAGCGGTGTTCGCGCTGGTCGCGGTGCGGCTGGCGCTGTGACGCACGGTCAATTGCAGAAGGTGGTGGTGCCGACCTTGGTGCAGCTATGTCCGTTATTGCCGAAGAACGTGTTGCCGTTGCGGGTGTAGGTCGACCCGTCGCTGCCGGACACGGTATTGCCGTTCTTCGTATACGTGCCGTCGCTGCCGAAAACGGTGTTGCCGTTGCCGGTATAGGTCGTGCCGTCGCTGCCGAAGGTCGTGTTGCCGTTCCGGGTATAGGTCGTGCCATCGCTGCAGAACGTGGTGTTGCCGTTCTGGGTGCAACTGACGGATTGCGCGACGGCCGGGGAGGCACCCCAGGCGAGCGCCATGACGATCACGAAGCTGCCTCTGCGACGCATCCCGGATAGTTAGGCGCAGTCGGGCTTGAGGGCAAGGGCCGGGCTCTACCGGTCCACTATCGCGTTTCCCCGGCCGCGTCATGGTCCGCCTTCGCCGCACAAACAAAAACGGCGGCTGCGCGCGGCAGCCGCCGTCTTCAGTCGGGTCTCTCGAGATCAGCCGAAGCGGCCGGTGATGTACTCTTGGGTCTTGGCCTGGGAGGGCGAGGTGAAGAGTTTCTCGGTGGTGTCGAACTCGATCAGCTCACCCAGGAACATGAAGGCGGCGAAGTTGGTGCAGCGCGCCGCCTGCTGCATGTTGTGGGTCACGATCGCGATCGTGTAATCGGTCTTCAATTCGTCGATCAACTCCTCGATGCGCGCGGTCGAGATCGGGTCCAGGGCCGAGCAGGGCTCGTCGAACAGGATGACCTCGGGCTTCACCGCCACGGTGCGGGCGATGCACAGGCGCTGCTGCTGGCCGCCAGAGAGGCCCTGGCCGCTGGTGTGGAGCTTGTCCTTCACCTCGTCCCACAGGGCCGCGCGGCGCAACGCCGATTCCACCCGCTCGTCGAGCTCCGACTTGCTCAGGCGCTCGTAGAGTTTGATGCCGAAGGCGATGTTGTCGTAGATCGACATCGGGAACGGCGTCGGCTTCTGGAACACCATGCCGATCTTGGAGCGGAGGCTGTCGGCGGATTCCTTGCTGGTGAGGATGTTCTCGCCGTCCATCAGCACTTCGCCTTCGGCGCGCTGCTTCGGATAGAGCTCGTAGATCCGGTTGAGGATGCGGAGCAGGGTGGACTTGCCGCAGCCCGACGGGCCGATGAAAGCGGTCACCGCCCGGTCGTAGAGCGGGAGGTTGACGTTCTTCAGCGCCTTGGTCTGGTCGTAATAGAAATTCAGATTGCGGATCGAGATCTTTTCCTTGCCGCCGGCGCTGCGGACGGTCTCGGGGAGCGTTTCGGCGTTCATCACTTCGCCTTCTTTGCGGTGAGCATGCGGGCAAAAACACTGAGCGCCAGCACCGAGAGGGTGATCAGCAGGGCGCCGGTCCAGGCGAGCTGCTGCCAGTCCTCATAGGGGCTGAGCGCGAACTGGAAGATCACCACCGGCAGGCTGGCCAGCGGTTGATTGAGGTTCGTGCTCCAGAACTGATTGTTGAGCGCGGTGAACAGCAACGGCGCGGTCTCGCCCGAGATGCGGGCGACCGCCAGCAGCACGCCGGTGGTGATTCCGGTCCGGGCGGCGCGGTAGGCGATCGAGACGATCATCCGCCAGCGCGGCATGCCGACCGAGGCGGCGGCCTCGCGGAGCGTGTCCGGCACCAGGCGCAGCATGTCCTCGGTGGTGCGGACCACAATCGGGATCACCAGGATCGACAGGGCCAGCGCGCCGGCGATGCCGGAAAAATGTCCCAGGGTTGTAACAAGGATTTCATAAACGAACAGGCCGATCACGATCGACGGCGCCGAGAGCAGGATGTCGTTGATGAAGCGGACGACGTGGGCGAGGCGGCGGTAGCGGCCGTATTCGGCGAGATAGGTGCCGGCCAGGATGCTGATCGGCGTGCCGATGAGGATGCCGATCACGGTCATCACCACGCTGCCGAAGATCGCGTTGAGCAGGCCGCCCTCGCTGCCGGGCGGCGGCGTCATCTCGGTGAAGACGGCGAGGTTGAGGCCGCTGATGCCCTTGTAGATCAGGGTGCCGAGGATGATCGCGAGCATGACCAGCCCGAGCAGGGCCGAGCCGACCGAAAGGCCCATCATCAGCTTGCTGCGTGCGCGGCGGGCGACGGGAAGGGCGGAGGCGGTGTTCGCCATGGCTTATCTCCCCTGCTTTTCCATGCGGTGGAGCATGATGCGCGCCGCCGCAAGCACGATGAACGTGACGATGAACAGGATCAGGCCGAGCGCGATCAGCGACGAGGTGTAGATGTCGCCGGTGGCTTCGGTGAACTCGTTGGCGATGGTGGCGGAGATCGTCGTGCCGGGCGCCAGGATCGAGGCCGCGATCTTATGCGCGTTGCCGATCACGAAGGTGACCGCCATGGTCTCGCCGAGCGCGCGGCCGAGGGCCAGCATCACGGCGCCGACGACGCCGGCGCGGGTATGCGGGATGACGACGCGGCGCACCACTTCCCAGGTCGTGCAGCCGAGGCCATAGGCCGCTTCCTTCAGGACCGGGGGCACCGTCTCGAAAACGTCCCGCGTCACCGAGGAGATGAACGGCAGGATCATGATCGCCAGGATGAGCGAGGCGGTGAAGACGCCGATGCCGTAGGGCGGGCCGGCGAACAGGCTGCTGAGGATCGGCACATGATGGAATGCGCCGATGATGAACGGCTGGAACGTGCGCTGCAGGAACGGCGCCAGGATGAACAGGCCCCAGATGCCGTAGATGATGCTGGGGATGCCGGCCAGGAGCTCGATCGCGATCGCGATCGGCCGCGCCAGCCAGGCCGGGCAGAGCTCGGTGAGGAAGACGGAGATGCCGAGGCCGACCGGGACCGCGATCAGCAGCGCGATCGCCGAGGTCAGCAAGGTGCCGTAGATCGGCGCCGCGGCGCCGAAGACCTCGGTGGCCGGGTTCCAGCTTTCCGTGGTGAGGAAGCTGAAGCCGAAGGTGCTGAGTGCGAGCCACGAGCCCTGCACCAGCGACACGAAGACGCCGCCAAGGACGATCAGCACCAGGACTGCAGCGCCGAAGGTCAGCGCGTGCAGGACACGATCGCCGACCGGGTTGGCGCTCACCCGCGGTTTGCTCTGGCCCGTCGCAGTCAAGGTTTGGCTCAACGACATTTCGACCATCTCAACGCTTGATCCATAGCAGGTTGGAAACCACGGGGGTAGGAGGGGCGGCTAGAACGCGGTGGGGAGCCGGTTGGGCACCGGCTCCCCGCGCGCGCTTCAGCCGAGGGCTGCTTACATCCCGGTGAAGACGGGCTTGCCGTCCGCACCGGTGACATTCGCCGCCCAGCTCTTCTTGATCAGGCCGACCAGGTTGTCCGGGAGCGGAACATAAGCGAGGTCCGTCGCCAGCTGGTCGCCCTTCTCGGTATAGGCCCAGTTGAAGAACTTCAGAGCCTCGGCCACCGCGGCCGGATCCTTCGGCTGCTTGTGGACCAGGATGAAGGTCGCCGCCGAGATCGGCCAGGTGGTGTCGCCGGGCTCGTTGGTCAGCAGCACGTAGAAGTCCTTCGCAGCGGTCCAGTCGACCGCGTTGGAGGCCGCCTGGAAGGCGTCGGCCGACGGAGTGACCGCCTTGCCGTCCTTGTTCACCAGCTTGGTGTAAGTCAGGTTGTTCTGCTTGGCATAGGCATACTCGACATAGCCGATCGCGCCGCTGGTCTGGGCGATGTTGCCGGCAACGCCTTCATTGCCCTTGGCGCCGATGCCGACCGGCCATTCCAGCGCGCTGTTGACGCCGACCTTGCTCTTCCAGTCGTCGCTCACCTGCGAGAGGTAATTCGAGAACACGAAGGTGGTGCCCGATCCGTCGGAGCGGTGCACGACGGCGATCGCCTGGTCCGGCAGCTTCAGCGACGGATTGTGCTTCTGGATCGCCGGGTCATTCCACTGCGTGATCTTGCCCTGGAAGATGTCGGAGAGCGTCTGGCCGTCGAGCGTGATGTCGCCCGGCTTGATGCCGTCGAGGTTGACGACCGGGACCACGCCGCCCATGACGGTCGGGAACTGGGTGAGGCCGTTCTTCTCGAGATCCTCGGGCTTCAGCGGCATGTCGGAAGCGCCGAAGGTGACCGTGTTGGCTTCGATCTGCTTGATGCCGCCGCCGGAGCCGATCGACTGATAGTTCAAGCCGACGCCGGTCTCCTTGTGGTAGGCATCCGCCCATTTGGCATAAATCGGGTAGGGGAAGGTCGCACCGGCGCCCGAGATGTCGCCGGCGGAAGCCAGCGTCGGGACGGCGATGGCCGCAGAGCTGAACAGCGCCGCAGCGGCGATCCAGCGGGTCAGATCCAGTTTCATGGGAGCCTCTCTCTCCTTTTTATCTAGGCACGCCCTTACGCGCCGCCGGTCTCCGCAAAGCGACCGTCGTTGGCCGAAACGATGCTCGGGAGGCGACCACGCGCTGGCCGCAAGCTAGGCGCAGCTCGTTGCACTTTGATGACAATGATCGAACCGAATTGTTGCAATTCGGGGTAAATTGCGATTTGGCGCGGTCTCTGGTTGGCTTGTCCGCAGACAGGAAATCGGTTACCACCCCCTCGGTTCACCCGGCCCAGGGGCATTCCGGCCTTCCGGGCGATCCTGCAATTTCCGGCCAATCGGTCAGCCCCGGCGGTTCCCATGTCCTCATCCGGCGAAAGATTCCTTTTGCCTGCAGGCCTTTCCGACGGCCTGCCGCCCGATGCCGGTTTCGAGGCCGCGACGGTCGAGCGGCTGATCGCCTGTTTCGCCGCCTGGGGCTACGACCGGGTGAAGCCGCCTTTGATCGAGTTCGAGGACAGCCTGCTCTCCGGCCCCGGCGAGGCGATGGCGGCCGATACCTTTCGTCTCATGGACCCGGTGTCGCAGCGGATGATGGGCCTGCGGGCCGATATCACACCGCAGGTCGGCCGAATCGCCGCCAGCCGGTTGAAGAATGCGCCGCGGCCGGTCCGGCTCTCCTATGCCGGTCAGGTGCTCCGGGTGAAGGGCGAGCAGATGCGCCCGGAACGGCAGATCGCCCAGGCCGGGGTCGAATTGATCGGCACGACCGAAGCCGCCGCCGATGCGGAGGTGGTCCTGCTCGGCGCCGAGGCGCTGGAGCAGGTGGGGGTGCGCGATCTGGTGATCGACCTCAATATGCCGACCTTGGCGCCGACCATCCTGAAGAGCTTCGGCATCGCCGATACCCGGCCGCTGATCGGCGCGCTCGACCGCAAGGACATCTCCGCCGTGCGCGCGGCGCCGGCCCAAGCCGTGCCGCTGCTCGAAGGATTGCTGCGCGCGGTCGGGCCGGCGGACAATGCCGTGCAGGCGCTCGACGCCCTGCCGCTGGCCGGCGAGGCGGCGCAGCAGCGCGATCGGCTGCGCAAGGTGCTGGATGCGATCCGCGCGGCGCGGCCGGACCTGACTCTGACGGTCGACCCGACGGATCACCGCGGTTTCGAATACCACACCGGCATGACCTTTTCGCTGCTCGGGCGCAAAGTGCGCGGCGAGTTCGGGCGCGGCGGGCGTTATGTGAACCAGGCGGGCGAGGCGGCGACCGGGTTCACGCTCTATCTCGATACGCTGCTGCGTGCGCTGCCCGCGCCGGCGCCGGCGGCGCGACTCTTCGTGCCGGTGGATGCCGCGCCCGGCATGGCGCGGCGGCTGCGCGGCGAAGGCTGGATCACGGTGCATGGCCTCACCGCAGGCGATGCGCGCAAGGAAGCAAAGCGGCTCGGCTGTTCGCACGTCCTGGCGGACAGCAGGCCGGTCTCGGTGGAGTAGACGGAATGGCGAATGTCGCAGTGATCGGCTCGCAATGGGGCGACGAGGGCAAGGGCAAGATCGTCGATTGGCTCTCGGAGCGCGCCGACGTGGTGGTGCGCTTCCAGGGCGGGCATAATGCCGGCCACACGCTGGTCATCGGCAACCAGACCTATAAATTGTCGCTGCTGCCTTCCGGCATCGTGCGCAAGGGCAAGCTCTCGGTGATCGGCAACGGCGTCGTCGTCGATCCCTGGCATCTCCTGAAGGAGATCGACACCTTGCGCGGGCAGGGTGTCGCCGTGTCGCCGGACAATCTCGCGCTGGCCGAGAACGCGGCGCTGATCCTGCCGCTGCATTCCAAGCTCGATCTGCTGCGCGAGGAAGCGCGCGGGGCGGGGAAGATCGGCACCACCGGGCGGGGCATCGGCCCGGCCTATGAGGACAAGGTCGGGCGCCGCGCGATCCGCGCCTGCGATCTCGCCGATCCCGACAGCCTGCCGGGCAAGGTCGAGGCTTTGCTGCTGCATCACAACGCGCTGCTCAAAGGCATGGGCGCGCCGCTGGTCGATGGCGCCGCGCTGCTCGACCAACTGCGCGAGGTCGCGCCGAAGATCACGCCGTTCATCCGCGTGGTCTGGCAGGACCTCAACCAGGCGCGGGCGCGCGGCGACCGCATCCTGTTCGAAGGCGCCCAGGCGGTGATGCTGGACATCGATCACGGCACATATCCTTACGTGACCTCGTCCAACACCGTGGCGGGCCAGATCGCCGCCGGGGCGGGGATCGGGCCGGGTGCGGTCGGCTATGTGCTCGGCATCACCAAGGCCTACACGACCCGGGTCGGGGCCGGGCCGTTTCCGAGCGAGCTCCATGACAAGATCGGCGAGACGATCGGCGAGCGCGGCCGCGAATTCGGCACCGTCACCGGCCGGCGCCGCCGCTGCGGCTGGTTCGATGCCGCACTGGTGCGCCAGTCGGTCAAGGTCGCCGGCATCGACGGCATCGCGCTCACCAAGCTCGACATCCTCGACGGGTTCGAGGAGCTGAAGATCTGCACCGGCTATACGATCGACGGCCGGCAATACGACCACCTCCCGGCGGCGACCCAGCTCCAGGCCAAGGCGCGGCCGGTCTACGAGAGCATCGAGGGCTGGTCGGAATCGACCAAGGGTGCGCGCTCCTGGGCCGAGCTTCCGGCCACCGCGATCAAGTATATCCGCCGAGTCGAGGAGCTGATCGAGGCCCCGGTGACGCTGCTCTCCACCAGCCCGGAGCGGGAGGACACGATCCTGGTCCGCGACCCCTTCGCCGACTGATTTTCCACACACGATTCGGGACGGATCGTTACCAGCTCTTAACCATCACCGCGCCAGAATCACGCGCTTCCCATAGGTGCGGCGCGGGGCATGGCGGAGAGCGGCGACAAGGTCATTCTGCAGGAGCGGTTCGAGATCAAGCCGTCGGCTCGGCTTGCATCCTTCGACCAGGGGACGGCGCAGGCTTTCGCCGCCGAGGATCTCAACCATCCCGGCCGCAAGCTGTTCGCGCTCGTCGCCTCCGGCACGCTGCCCTGCCGCGGGCTCGACATCCCCGAGCGCCGCGGCCAGATCCCGGTGCTCTGGCCCGAGGCCACCGGCATGGTCGACTGGCCGGTCCGGGTGGAGAACGGGGCACAGGTCTGGGGCCGGCGCCCGGCGATGGTCTATCTGCAGCCGCCCGGCGAGCGGATGGCCAAGACCGACGACGATCCGCTGCCCCGGCTCAACGAACAGGCGCTGACCCGGACCGTGCTCAAGCCCGCGGTCGAGATGCTGCGCGAGTTCACCTTGTTCGGCGTCGCGCATCGCGCGATCCGGCCGAGCAACATCTTCTACGCCGCGGGCAGTTCCGGCGACATCGTCTTCGGCCCGTGCTTCGGCTCGGTCCCCGGCGCCGACCAGCCGGTGGTCTACGAGGCGATCGAGAACGGGCTCGCCAACCGCCTCGGCCGCAGCGCCGGGACGCTGGCCGACGACGTCTACGCGCTCGGCGTGCTGCTGCTGGCGCTCTATATGGGCCGCCGCCCGCTGCAGGGCATGAGCGACGAGGCGATCATCGCCGCCAAGATCAATCTCGGCTCGTTCTCGGCGATGTCCCAGGGCGAGAAGTTCTCGCCGACCATGGCCGAGCTGCTGCGCGGCCTGCTTTCCGACAAGGTCGCCGAGCGCTGGACCGTCCGCAACATCGACATGTGGATGCTCGGCCAGTACTTCAATCCGGTGCTGCCCGGCCTGCCGCAGCGCGCGACCCGGCCGATCCGCTTCGGCGGCGGCGAGCATATCAGCAAGCCGGCGGTCGCCAACGCCATGGCCTGGCACTGGGACGAGGCGATCGACTTCGTCGATGGCGGCCTGCTCGAGAGCTGGCTGCAGCGCGGCTTCAACGACGAGAAGGCGAGCGAGCCGCTGGCGCAGATCCGCGGGCTGGCCTTCAGCTACGGCGCCGCCGGCAGCGTCAAGCACCGCACCGTCTCGCGCATGATCGCGTTCATGGGGCCGATGCTGCCGATCTGCTACAAGGGGCTCCGCGTCAATCCGGTGGCGCTCGGCACGATGCTGGCCTCGGTGATCGACCAGGGGCCGCTCCGCACCGAATTCGCCGAGTTGCTGCGCGGCCGCCTGCCGCAAGGCTGGCTCGATCAGCAGCCCAAGGTGACGCCGGCGCTGGTGGCGCTGCGGCGCGTGCTGGATACGCTCGATACGCTGATCGATCGCCCCGGCCCCGGCTTCAGCATCGAGCGCGCGCTCTACGAGCTGGAGCCGCTTGCGCCCTGCCGCAGCGAGCTCATCGCCGATTACTGCGTGACCCAACTGCGCGACCTGCTGCCGGCGATCGACGCGGCGCTGCCCGGCGCGAGCGCCGGCACGCTGCCGATGGACCGGCATATCGCCGCCTTCATCGCGGCGCGGATCGGCCGCAGCATCGAGCGCGATCTCAACACGCTCGCCAACGCGGCCGACCAGGTGCCCTATCGGCTCGCGGTCTTGCGCCTGATCGCGGCGGTGCGCGACGCGCACGGCAACCACGACCTGCCCAGGCTCGGCGAGGCGATCGCCGAGATGCTGATGCCGGTGATCGACAGTTTCCATCGGCTGAAGTCGCGGGACGACCTGCGCACCAAGGTGAAGCAGCTCGCCGGCAAGTCCCAGTTCGTCGAGCTGGCCGATCTGCTCGACGGCGACGGACCGACGCGCCAGATCGACGAACGCGGCTTCCACGAGGCGCAGCAGGCTTATGCGGCGCTGGAGCAGGAGGCGCAGTGGCTGGAGGGCGGCGGGCTGACCGATCCCGTGCTGGTGAACGCCTCGGCGCGGACCAGCGCCGCCATGACCTCGGCGCTGCTGGCCAGTGCCGTCCTGGCCGGTTTCACGGTATTGATGGCGGTGTGAGGCGGCAATGGCGACGGGCGCGCAAGCGATGACCAAGGGGACGGCGGCCAAGGGGACGGCGGCCAAGGGGACGGCCAAGCGCATGGCGGCGCAGCCGACGAAGAAGGGCAGTGGGTCGCTGCTCCTGCTGTGCCTTTTGACGCCGGTCGCCCTGGTCCTGCTGCCGACGACCTTGGTCGTGCTGCCGGCGATGATTCCGACGGTGGTGGCGCGGATCGTCGATCCCGGTCCCGGCCGGCATCTCACCATCACGGTCGGCAGCCTGAACTTCGCCGGCGCGCTCTGGTTCATCCACGATGTCTGGGCCTACGGCCAGACCTTCGCGGCGGTCCAGCCGGCTTTGAGCGATATGATGGCCTGGCTCGCGGCGCTGGTGGGCGCCGGCGCCGGTTGGACCATTCATTGGGTGATGCCGGTGATCAGCCGGCGCATCGCCGAGACCAAGAGCTCGGTGCGGCTCGCCCGCCTGCGCAAGCGTCAGGAAGAGCTTGTCGAGCAGTGGGGCGAGCCGGTCCGGAACGTTACTCCGCGGTGAGCCGCTCTTCGATCGCGGCGCCCCGGATCGAGCGCTGGATCTTCTCGAAGGCGCGCACCTCGATCTGACGCACCCGCTCGCGCGAGATGCCGAACTCCTTCGAGAGGTCCTCAAGGGTCGCGGGCTCGTCCTTCAGGCGGCGCTCGACCAGGATCTTCCGCTCGCGCGGATTGAGCGTCGTCATCGCCCGGTCCAGCAGCTTGTGCCGGCGGCCGAATTCCTGGTCGTCGGCCAGGCGCTGCTCCTGGCTCGGGCCGTCATCGACCAGCCAGTCCTGCCACTCGCCTTCGCCGTCGACTTTCAGCGGCGCGTTCAGCGAGTGGTCGTGGCTGGTCATCCGGCGATTCATGTCGACCACGTCGCCTTCGGTGACGTCGAGCCGGTTGGCGATCTCCTTCACCGTCTCCGGCGGCAGGTCGCCGTCCTCGATCGCCTTCAACTGGCCCTTCACCTTGCGCAGGTTGAAGAACAGCTTCTTCTGCGCCGCAGTGGTACCGATCTTCACCAGCGACCAGGAATGCAGGATGTATTCTTGAATCGCGGCTCGGATCCACCACATGGCGTAGGTCGCCAGGCGGAAGCCGCGGTCCGGATCGAAGCGCTTCACCGCCTGCATCAGGCCCACATTGCCTTCCGAGATGATCTCGGAGAGCGGGAGGCCGTAGCCGCGATAGCCCATGGCGATCTTCGCCACCAGGCGAAGATGGCTGGTGACCATCTTGTGCGCCGCTTCGGCGTCCTCATGCTCCTGCCAGCGCTTGGCCAGCATGAATTCCTCGTCGGGCTCGAGCATGGGGAACTTGCGGATCTCCGAGAGATACCGCGAAAGGCCGCTATCGCTGCTCAGTGCTGGGAGGGTACGCAGTGCTGTCGTTGCCATTTGATCCCCGTTCCTTCGGAATGCCGAACTAGCCTCGGCCCCGCCTTACCGATGATACGCAGGCGGGGTGGTTTTCGTGCGCTCCAACTCGGATATACCCGACCGGGACAGTCAACCACTTCGGTTAATTTAGGTTAATGCAGCCCCAATTCAAGGGGCGGTGTGGAACTGCCTCGCCGGATGATCGCTTCAGTCTCGTCTAGCCAACGGCGCTTGTGAGAGCCTGTTCCAACTCCTTGAAATCCGTGGGCGATTCGGAGGTCCACGAGAGGAATTCGCCGGTTCTCGGATGTTGAAAGCCGAGCAGGGTTGCATGCAGCGCCTGTCTCGGGAAGCGCTCGGCCGCCGCCCGGGCGGCCGGGGCGAGGCGGGCGCGCCGGGCCTGCGTCGCTTTGCCATAGGTCGGATCGCCGATCAGCGGATGGCCGACCTTGGCCATATGGACCCGGATCTGATGGGTCCGTCCGGTCCGCAGCCGGCATTCGACCAGGGCCGCGCCCAGGCCGAAGGACCGCAGCACCCGGTAGTCGGTATGGGCGGGCTTGCCGCCCCGGGTCACCACCGCCATCCGCTTCCGGTCCTTGGGATCGCGGCCGATATTGCCGGTGATCGTGCCGCTGCCGGGCGAGGGCACGCCCCAGACCAGGCAGAGATAGGCGCGCTCGATCGCGTGCGCGGCGAAGGCGGCGGAGAGCGCCTGGTGCGCGGCGTCGTTCTTGGCCGCGACCAGCAACCCGCTGGTCTCCTTGTCGATGCGGTGGACGATTCCCGGCCGGCGCTCGCCGCCGATGCCGCTCAGGCTCTCGCCGCAATGGGCGATGAGGGCGTTGACCAAGGTGCCTTCGGGATTTCCCGGCGCCGGATGCACGACCATGCCGGCAGGCTTGTCGATGACGATGAGGTCCTCGTCTTCATAGACGACGTCGAGATCGATCGCCTGGCCCTGCGGCCTGGCGGGCGCGGCTTCGGGGATCGCGAGCTCGAACACCTGGCCTGGTTTGACCCTCAGCGACGGGTCCTCTATCGTCGCTCCCGCCAGCCTGAGATGTCCCTGTTCGATCAAGGCCTTGACGCGGCTTCGCGAAAGCTCCGGCCGGGCGGCGGCGAGGGCGCGGTCGATCCGCTCGCCGGCCTGTTCGGCCGCGATCGGGACGCGCAGCAGGGTGTCCGCTTGGGTGGCGGCGGAAGGATCGGGCACGCGATTCATGAGCCCGGAATATAGAGACTGTGCAGGACGAGGTTATGGATTTTCGCAGCGACAACGTCGCGGGCGTGGCCCCGCAGATCCTCGAAGCGGTGATCACCGCCAATCAGGGAACCGCATCCTCCTACGGCGCCGACGAGATCTCGGCGCGGGTCGAGGCGAGGCTCTGCGAGATTTTCGAGCGCGAGGTGCGGGCCTTCCCGGTCGCGACCGGCACCGCGGCCAACGCGCTGTCGCTCTCGGTGATGACACCGTCCTACGGCGCCATCCTCTGCCATGAAGAAGCGCATATCCATTTCGACGAATGCGGCGCGCCCGAGATGTTCACCGGCGGCGCCAAGCTGGTGCCGCTGCCGGGCGCTGCGGGCAAGCTCACGCCGGATGCCGTGCGCGGCATCCTGGAGAACACGCTGACCGGCGATCCCCATCGTGTGCAGCCGGCGGCGCTCAGCATCACCCAGGCGACCGAGGCGGGGACCTGCTACCGCCCGTCGGAGATCGCGGCGCTCGCCGAGGTCGCGCGCGCGCGCGGCATGAAGGTGCAGATGGACGGCGCGCGCTTCGCCAATGCGGTGGCGCATCTCGGCGTCTCGCCGGCGGAGGCGACCTGGCGCTCGGGCGTCGATGCGCTCGCTTTCGGCGCCACCAAGAACGGCGCGCTGGGCGCCGAGATGGTCGTCTTCTTCGACACCGCGCTGGCCGAGACCTTCGCCTTCCGCCGCAAGCGGGCGGGGCATCTCTTCTCCAAGATGCGCTTCGTCTCGGCCCAGCTCGAAGCCTATCTCGCCGAGGATCGCTGGCTGGCTTTCGCGCGCCATGCCAATGCGATGGCGGCCAGGATCGCGCAGGGCCTGCAGCGCCTGCCGCGGGTCAAGCTGCTGCACCCGGTCGAGGCCAACGAGGTCTTCGCGGTGCTGCCGCTGGAGGTGATCGCCGGCCTGCGCCATGCCGGCTTCAATTTCTACGACTGGACCGATGCCGGCCCGGGCGCGGTGCGCCTGGTCCTGGCCTTCAACACCGACCCCGCCCATGCCGACGCCTTCCTGCAGACCGCCGGCCGCCTGGCGGCCGAGGCGGCGTAGTTTCGCGTAAGCGCCACTCACGGATTCCGTCATGCCAGGCTCGGCCGGCTCGGCCTTGGCATGACCACCCGGCCCGTTTGTGCATCGATCGCAGAAAATCCCGCAACTTCAGCGCGCTGAGGGCGTCCGGCGAAGTGTAACCTCAGCTCACAAGACGCTTGATCGCGCCTGCGGCATCCTCTATCAGAGGGGCCGCATCGGCGCAGACGTCCCCATCGTCTAGTGGCCTAGGACATAGCCCTCTCACGGCTAGAACAGGGGTTCAAATCCCCTTGGGGACGCCAATCAATCAGTCCTGGGGCTGATAAACGGCGCCTGCGGACCCCGCCCGCGGGTAACTTTCAGATCAATCATTTGCTCTGCAAATCGATGCCTGCCCGGCCGCGGCGCGCCCGTTGCAGTCAGCTCCTCGCGTGCCACGCGCAAAAGGCTGCGGGCGATGGCGATGGACGGGCGCGTAACTCTCGCGCGGCTATGCTGCCCCATGCTGCTTCCGGTGCGAGGCGATGAATCCGAGGCCGCCGATCGCGAAAACAAAGAGCGGAAGCGCCGCCGGGATCGGGGTCGCGTTGACCCTGATGTTGTCCCACTGCAATTCGTATGGATCGGTGCCGACGTAATTCCCCCAGTAGACGGCGGAGAGATTGGAATAGTTGAACGTCAGTGTTTGCGACCCGACTTCTTCGTCCAGCATGATCACTTGTGAGATCGAGGAGCCGTCGGCAAAATCAAAGACAAACTCGTATTGGAAGTTGTTGTTGGTGTTTTGCCAATCGGCAAAGTCACCGCTGATAAAGTCGAATGCGCCGCCGTCCGCCCTGGTCAGCCTTGTGGGCTCGTAGACGAATGGAGTGCTTCCCCCCTGAACAAGCGTCGTCGAGCCGGGGCTGGTGTCGAACGAATACGTTCCGCCGACGCCATAGCTGTACAAGCCCGACGGATCGTAGAACTCGTAACCCTTTTCCACGTAGGTGGTGCCTATTGGACCGGCCGGCAGACCATCGAACGTGATCTCCGTGGCGTTTGCTCGGGGAGCGCCGGCGAAGCAGGCGGCCGCGGCGAAGGCGACGAGATATCGCCGGCTTAAGAACGGTGAGCGCCTTTGCCGAGCTGTGTTCATAATAGCCCCCTTGATAAGGCGCGAACCAACCACGTTCGCGCGCGGCCTTGGTCCGAAGATATCCTGCCACAACCTTGCGGCGAGAGTCCAATCGGAGGATTGCGCCGGAGCGCTTAGTGCTGTGTGACCGATAGATGGCCGGTCAACGCCGCGACTGCAGGCGATCAATCACACTGTGAAACGTCGACTTTGATCGACAACGATCGCGCTGTGAAATGCCGTCTCGATCGGCGATGTCGCGGTCCGGTCTTCCGCTGAGAAAGCTCGACCTCCATCACTCGAATCTTCTCGGAACCATGCCTTCGGCAGTGGGTTTGGGGTCCGGCACGATCCTGTGCAGGGAGGCGGATATGAAGGCCGTTGCCGTTGTCGGTTGCTCCGGAGCCATCACGATCGCCGTTCTGACCGGCATCTCCACGACGATTTTGACGCCTTCCGCGCGCGCCCAAACCTGCGGTGTTGCGGAATGTCTGGTCCTGGATATTGGTCCGTTATCGGCGGGTCCCGAGCCGGCCGAGGCTTCTTCCACACCTTCCGGGGCGCCACGGTCATCGGCCTTCGGGAAGAGGAGCAGTTCTTCCGACGGGGTTGTCCCGAGC